>JAHJKL010000082.1 GCA_018822365.1 Candidatus Margulisiibacteriota bacterium | reverse complement strand
CCTGGATCAAAGAAATGCCTGACCCGCCGGAGAGGGTCACCGCGTCGCGCAGAGGAGTCGCTCCAGTTGAAGCCAGACTGGTTATCGCTTGTCCAGCAACGATGCTATCCGCGACCGCCGCCCTGAAAGCGAACGGAACTGAAGCCAGAGGGATCCGCGGGGTCATCTCTGCGTCGGTCCCGACCTTGATCGCCAGGTAGCGGGTATCGCCGCCAAACACGCCAGAGGTTAGCGGTGTGGTCAGCCCCAGCTCCTGGTTCATCAGCCCCTGATCAGGGGTAAGCCCGCTGATCGTTTCGGTCCAGAGTTCGGTCCCGCCGGAAGAGGCATCAAAGATCGAGAACTTGACCTCAACCGCTGTAGTGATCGGATTCCCGCCGCTGTCAGTCAGTTTCCCCTGAAAATTCATCTTTGTTGGCACGGCAAAGGCAACCCCTCCCATCAAGACCAGACTTAAAAAAACAAATACTAATATTTTCCTCATAACTAACTCCTTTTATTTGTATTCCTAATTATTCCCGCTAAAAATGACGATATATTGCTTCCCTATTTCTTTCCCATTGGAAATTATTTTTACAACATATATCCCGTTAGCCATTGGCTCTCCGGACACATCGGATTTTCCGTCAAAAACGACCTGGTTGTAACCGGCTTTTGAGCGCAACTTCCTGGTCCAATGTGACCCAAGCCCGCCTACTCCATGCACATAAACGGTAACGTCGGTATCTTCGCTCGCGCTGGCGACGCTAAACGCGATCGTGGTCTTCCCCCCTGTCGCCGGTGAAAAAGTGGTCGGGGAAACAACCAAGGTGCCGGCTTTGATCTCCGGTTCGGAGCCGGGAGCGGCAACTTCCAGGCCGGTGTATTGCCGGGAAGCGGGATTTTTGGCAACATCGCGCGCCTCAATATAGATGGTATGCTGTCCGGGGGCAAGCGAAGCCGAGCAGGTCAGATAGATCGCTGTTTTTTCTCCCTGGACCTTGGCCGGATCAAGAAAGTCCAAATAGTTATTGGCGCTTATCTTAACCACTCCGTCGATCCTGACAACGATCGAGCTCCGGTCGAGCTCGACATTGTCGCTGATCGAGATCAAAAATGTTGCTTCAGCCGGGATCGGGTCATTTGACCAGAGCATATTTTCATTCCCGGAGATCTGCGCCTCGATGGTCGGAGAGATCCGATCCTCCGTGCGGATAAAGGCCGGCCCTTCCGGAGGGATAGTGATGGTGACCGGAAAAAAGAAACCAGGATAAGCCAAATAAGCGGTGCCGGCTATTTGCCGTTGGTTCACTATCCCGGCCGCGAAAGAAAGATCATAATTAGCGGAGACAGTTCGTTTGCCGCCGGGATCCACGATATTAGGGAGCATTTTATAATTCGCGCTTTGCGCCGCCTGTCCTGAAGAGGCCATAAGTAAAATACTAAATAAAATTATTGATAGTTTTATTCTTGGCACTTTTTTCCTATGTTTGTTAAACAAACAATTACATTAGTATATATATCACAAGCGCGGAAATTATATCATAGAAAAAAACGTGGCAGTAGGCGTTATTTTTTAATAATTTACTTTAATCAAACAAAGGCCCTGCGGAGGGGCGGTCCGGCCGGCCAGCCGCCGATCCCCTTTTTTGATGAGCGAAGGAAGCCTCTTGACCTCAAGCTTTCCAGCGCCAATATCGACCAAAGTACCGACCAGGTTGCGGACCATCCGGTAGAGAAATCCATCCGCCTGGAATTTTAGGCTGATCAAGTCAACGATAAAACCGTCCCAAAGTTTAAATTTCTTCCGTTTGATCAGAACATTTTTCAAATTACGAACAGTGTTTTTTTTATCCCCTCCTGTATTGCAAAAAGCGGAAAAATCATGCTTCCCCTTCAGCAACCTCCCCCCCTGCCGCATCGCCTCCAGATCGAGCTTTGATTTGACCTGCCAGGCAAAACACCTGACTGCCGGCGGCATTGGCCCGCCATTAAAGATCAAATATTCGTAGGTTTTATTTTTCGCGGCAAAGCGGGGGATAAAGTCATCGGGCGCCTTCCGCGCTTTAATTACCCTGATGTTGTCGGGCAGCAAAGAATTAAGCGCCAGAGGAAGTTTTTTAAAAGGAATATAAGGCTCAGCTTGAAAACTGACGACCTGGGCGATCGCATGAACACCCGAATCGGTCCGGGAGGTCCCTAAAACCTTGACCGGTCGCTTATATAAAACAGCCAAGGCTTTCCCCAACTCGTCCTGAACTGTCCTTTTATGCGGCTGGGAAGCAAAGCCTTCAAAGCCGGCCCCGTCATACTGGACGATCAGCCGATGGTTCAGAGAAGCTCCATCGCCGCTTTGACCCCGGCGCCAAAATTGATCTTTGCTCCCATCTTCTTGAACAGGACCTCCAGGGCAGCAAAAGCGCCGATCAGGTCAAGCGAGTCAACATAGCCAAGGTGGCCGATCCGGAATATTTTTCCTTTAAGCTCACCCTGTCCCGGAGCAACTTCAACGCCAAAATCCTCGCGCATCAGTTTACGAACCTCTTCGCCATCGATCCCATCCGGCGGACAAATAGCGGTCACTGCCGGGGAGGCGCAGGCATCGTCGGCCAAAAGTTTCAAACCCAACGCTTTGGCGGCAGTCCGCAAGAGATCGCGGTTAAATTTATGCCTGGCCAAAATATTTTCCATCCCCTCTTCCTGCAGCATTTTAAGCGACTCCCTCATCCCAAAGATCAGCGATTCCGGCGGAGTGGTGTAAGTGTGCCCTTTGGGAGCTTCTTCTTTCATGAAAGCAAAGTCCCAGTAATGTTTGGGACACTTGGAAACAGCGTAAGCTTTCCAGGCCCGTTCCGAGATCGAAACCGCGGCAATACCCGGCGGGACCATAAAAGCCTTTTGCGAACCGGAAACGACAACGTCCAGGTCCCATTCGTCAGTTTTGAGCGGCGCCGCCAGCATACCGGAAACCGCGTCAACAATGATCAGCGCTTCCGGCTGGACCTTGCGGACTGTCCTGGCCAGCTTTTCCACATCATTGACCACACCGGTCGAGGTTTCGTTCTGCTGAAAAAGGACCGCCTTGACCGGAGTTTTCTTCAATTCCGCCTCTAAAACTGCCGGGTCGGCCGCCTTCCCTCTCTCAAATTTTAAGTCGATAACATCAACACCGTAAGCTTTGCAGATCTTAACGAATCTGGCCCCAAAGGCGCCAATATTGCAAATAATAACCTTGTCTCCAGGAGAAAGAGTATTAACTACAGCCACTTCCATGCCGCCGGTCCCGGAACTGGGATAAATAAAGATCTGGTTCTTGGTCTGGTAAGCCCAGCGCAAGCCATCCATCACCTCTTTCATCACCTTGGAAAAAAGCGGCCCGCGATGGCCGATCATTTCGTGGTTCATCGCCGCGAGAACTCTGGTCGGAATGGGTGTTGGGCCGGGGATCATCAGGTAATATTTGAGCGGTTTTTTTGACATGGCAATCTCCCTTTCATAAAAAGATTATTAAATTATAACATAAAAGCCTAATATAACCGCGCACTTAAGTGCGCGGTTGCAGCAAGCCACTTTGCTGAAACAAACTAACCATGCCTGATCTTCATGAGGATAATGAAAAAAGCCAGGATCAGCGTAAAAGAATTCGCGGCAATGACCGGGAACGATCCAACCCGAAAACCATAAACCGTCCACAATATCAGGCCGCAGGAAAAAAGGAGATACATTAGCAGGGAAATATCCTTGGTATGCCTGGTTGAATAGGTTTTGATCACCTGGGGCAAAAATGAGATCGTGGTCAAAGCGCCGGCGATGATCCCAAGAACTAAATTTCCTTCCACTCCCCCGCCCCCTTCCTACTCGACCTGATATAACAGATGCCAGGCGCCGTAATCATATGGCGAGACCGTGTCCGAAAGGGTCTCGCGGCTAAACGCGCCGACGAACATCCTTTTGATCCCGGTCGTTTCAGTGGTCGCCACCATCAAACAATTCGAAGAATTGGAATGTCCGCCAGAAACCTCGTCATAAAGCGGGATCCGGAAAGTTGTTATTAATGAAGGCCAAACATAGGCCAGAACTTCCCCCCCGGCTGGCGCGGCAACATATGCCTTGATCTCCATGGTGCTTCCCCGGGTAACTTTAGGGAGAGAGTTCAGGTCGAACCAGGGGCCGCCGGAGGCCGCTTCGGCGGAAATATCGGCGATCACCACCCCGTTGCTGGAAAGAACAACCCTGCTGATCGTCAGGTCGCAGGCGACCGAACCTACTCCCAAAACAGGAGAATACTTTGTTGATTTGGCCACCCCCGGCGAAAGCTGGATTAGGCTCCAGGTGGTCCCGCCATCGGCCGAAGTCAGCCTGGCAAAGCGGCTGTAATCCTGGGAAAAATATTTTAACCGTTTGGCCGACCCGGCCATTAAATGGTAATACAGCGAGCCTTCGACCGCACGGCTGACCCTGACCAGAGCGCTGGAATTATCTTGGTTAAGAATGGTATAAGAAACTTCCGAAGGGGGACCAAAATGACGGTACCAGCAGTATGATTCGGAAGTGGTCTGAAGAACAGTGACCCCGCCGGAACTTTCGGCATCGGAAAGCCCGACGTCAAAAAGGGAAATTTGAGCATCCAGGGCGGCCTGCAAAGAAGAGCTGGCCGCTTGCCCGGAATTGGCTGCGCAACCGGCCAAGGCAATAACCGCCAAACCGGCCCCGACCAAAGCGATCACTTTCTGTGAATATTTCGCCACGCAGATATTGTACCATACTATGGTATACTTAAAACAAGTTTTTTGGCAATTAATCAACAAGGAGATTGGATATGGTTTGGAGAGGTTTAATTGAGGAGTTCCGCCAATATTTGCCGGTGACCGACGAGACCCCGATCATTACTTTTAATGAAGGGAATACCCCGCTGATCCACGCCCGGCATTTGAGCGACCTGACCCGCTGCCAGGTTTACCTTAAATATGAAGGGATGAACCCGACCGGCTCGTTCAAGGATCGCGGGATGACCATGGCGATCAGTAAAGCTAAAGAAAACAACAGCAAAGCGGTCATTTGCGCTTCGACCGGCAACACCTCGGCCTCGGCCGCCGCCTATTCCGCCCGGGCGGGGCTCGATTGCATCGTCATTATCCCCAAAGGGAAGATCGCCCTCGGCAAGCTTTCGCAGGCGATCATGCATGGAGCCAAAGTTTTTGAGGTTGACGGGAATTTTGACCAGGCGCTCGACCTGGTCCGCGAAATGGGAGATAAATATCCGGTCGAGATCGTCAACTCGATCAACCCCTTCCGGATCGAAGGGCAAAAGACCGGCGCCTTTGAGATCTGCGACCAGCTTGACGCCGTCCCCGACTACCACTTTATCCCGGTCGGCAACGCCGGGAATATCACCGCCTACTGGAAAGGTTACAAGGAATATTTCGCCGCCAATAAGATCTCGACCCTCCCTAAAATGATGGGCTTTCAGGCCGAAGGGGCAGCCCCGATCGTCCGCGGCCATCCGATCGAAAAACCGGAAACGCTGGCAACCGCCATCAGGATCGGCAACCCGGCGAGTTGGCAAAGCGCGGTCGCCGCGGCCGGCGAATCGGGCGGAGAGATCGACCTGGTGACCGACACCGAGATCGTCGCCGCTTATCAATTGATCGCCTCGAAAGAAGGGGTCTTTGCCGAACCGGCCTCGGCCGCCTCGGTTGCCGGACTCCTAAAAGCGGCCAAGGCAAATAAAGTTAAAGAAGGGTCGATCGTTGTCTGCGTCCTGACCGGCCACGGCTTGAAAGACCCGGATAACGCGATCATGTTCGGCTCCAAGCCCGAACTCATACCTTGCCAGGTGGCCGCGGTCGCGAAAAAACTTGGCTACTAAAGTTTCCCTGGTTAAATGCGGTAGTTATGCCGACGCCGAAGTCGCCACGGCGGTCCACTCCTCTCTCGCCCCTTTTGGCGGCATGGCCGCCCTGGTCAAACCGGGTCAAAAAATCCTGATCAAACCAAACTGCCTGATGGGAGAAGCTCCCGAAATGGCGGTCACCACCCACCCCGCCCTGATCTTTGCCGTCGTCAAAGAAGTGGTCGCCGCCGGCGGGATCGCCCTGGTCGGCGACAGCCCGGGAAACGCCCATGCCAATGTCATCTCCTCCCTGGAAAAAGCAGGGATCAGACAAGCGGCCGAAACAGCTGGCGGCCAGCTTGCCCCTTTTCAGCAGGGAGGAATTGTTAAGGTCAAAAGCCCAAGCGGGAGCAAAATCTTGCCGGAAGTCCCGATCGCCGGACCGGTCCTGGAGGCCGACCTGGTGATCAACCTCCCCAAACTCAAAACTCACGGAATGACCCTCTACACCGGGGCGATAAAAAACATGTTCGGCTGTGTCCCAGGCTTTTTCAAGACCGAATTCCACCGCCTTGCCCCCCACCCGCGCGACTTTGCCGGCCTGCTGGTCGATGTTTTCCAGATCAGCCGGCCGGGACTGACCATTATGGACGCGATCGTCGGCATGGAAGGCGCGGGACCGAGCCACGGCACCCCCCGCCAGTTTGGGGCGATCATCGCCTCGACCGACGGCGTTGCGGTCGACGTGATCGGCTCTCACCTGATCGGCTTTAACCCGCTGGACATTGACATGATCAGGATCGCCGGGGAAAGAGGATTGGGAAATTCAAATATCGAACAGATCGAGGTTGTTGGCGCCGCGCTCTCTGAATTGCGCCGGACCGATTGGGCCCGTCCTGACCGGCTGTATAAGATATTGAAACGCTTCCCCAGGCTGGCCGGCTTTCTCGCGGGCTTTATCGCCATCGATCCGGAGATCGACCAGCAGAAGTGCGTCAGATGTTTGGTCTGTTTGAAAAGTTGTCCGGCGAAAACAATCCATCAGGGGAAAGAGAAAAAAGTCGAGATCGACCTTAAAGATTGCATCCACTGTTTCTGCTGTCACGAACTCTGCCAATATGACGCGGTAAAACTAAGCACTTCCTGGCTCGCCCGGCTAATGGGTATTTGAGATCATCCGATCGAGGATCTCGACCGCGTTCTTTTGGGTCAACCTTTCAAGCCTGTTCCGCTTAAGCATTAACTCCCGCATAAAGGCCTGAAAGAGCCGGGGATCTTTCAGGACAAAATTATTAAAATCTTTTAGCAGGGCCTGACGCAAACTGGCCAGCTCCGGCCAACGTTCTTTTAGCGCTCCATAGTGATTGGCCCCTTTCCCGATCGCCACCACGTACTGGTAAAGATCGATCCGCAAGCCAATGATCTTCTCCTGAATGATCTTGAAGGTCCCGCTCCGGCGGTACGCGATCCCTTCCTTGATCAGCAGTTCTTTTTCCGCGGCGGTTAAAGGTTCACCGCGCGCCACCTTGCTCGCGATGACAGTATCGGGCGGCAAAAGTGCCCTCTCCTGATCGGTCAGCTGCAAATTATAATAGAGCCGGTACGCGGCCCGCTCCTTCGACTGGATCAAGTCGGTCCGGTCGGGGTTTTTGACGAATTCATAACAGGCGCGGAACAGCTCAAAGTCCGGGCTGTAGCTCAGGCATTCTTCAAACTTATCCCGGGGGGCGGTAAGCAAATTAACCAGGTCGCTGACCAACTGTCTCTCTTCAAGTATAAGATCGCCGGAGCTGTGGATCAATTCCGGCCATGGGGTCCTGCCATTGACCGTGCTCTGCAAAGCAAAACGGCCAAAGGGATGGCTCCCCCACTTCACGGAGATCGTCTCGCCGCCGGCATTTGTCACCCGGTCAAAATAATTATAAACTTCCTGTGATGCTGGCTGGTTCAGATCATTGGCGATCGCCGGCGGCAGTTCCTTCCAATTCCCCTCCCTATTCTGGAAAACCCATTTCCCCTTTTGGCGCAGGATATCCCCGCCCATCGGAATAACCGTTTGGTCACGATAAAGATTGGAGAGATAATTTTCAACTTTTCGGAAAATGACGTAATCTCCGGGAGTAGTTGGATAGGCGAGGTTTGGCTCAAAAATCGGGTTCCCTTTGGGGTCGCGTCCCTGGAGGAGGTAATATTTGGTCTGCGGGCCCCCTTTGACCGTCGCCCGGGCGAACGGCTTTTTCTGGAGGTAGACGAGCCAATCGCCGGAATTCGGATAGACCGCGACCTGGACCTCGGCAGTCACGGCAAAACGTTTCTTTAATTCATCAAGATCGTCCTGAAAATTGATCAGGTTGGCCAGATAAGGGATAGCGGCCAGCGCCTCCTGGCTGACGCTCTCGGAATACTTATACACCTTCATCTGGGAGCCGATTGGAAGAAGGTCGTAGATAAAGACCATGTTTCTCGGCGAGAGGTGCAAACAGCCATGGCTCTTGTAAAGATCGCCGAGGATCTCGTTTAGCAGAACGCCAAAATTATATTTATTGAGCGGGTCGACAATATTGAGGCTAAGCCCCCCTTCTTCCCCCTTGACCGCCTTCCTGATCTTTTCGACCATGACCTCCCGCTCCCGCTCGTCAAACAGGGTCGCTTCTTCCCGCGGCTTGAAAAAAGCGGAGAAAGAGAGCTCGGCCAACCCTTTGGCCTGGCCGGGGGGAGAGACAGGTTTGAACCCGAGCCGATCGTTGAGCCATTGCTCGACGACATTTTGCCGGTTAGCCTGGGAAAGGACCCCGAAACTCTCGAAATCCTGCCGGAGCGCGGCCCGCAACTGGCCAAAGAACTTCCAATCTCTCTTGATCCGCTCAAACCAGCCGGCCTGCTTATCGATCACCAGAGTGTTGTTCCTTATATAATAGTAAAGGCCAAGCGATTCCCAGCGGGCCCGTTTATCGCGCGGCAGGCGGTTCTCCCGATATTCCCGGAGCGCCTTGACCAGCCGCGGATCAAGCAGTTTTTGCTCTTCCGCGGTCAGCTCAAACCCTTTGAACAGTTTATATTCCCGCAACAGGGCAGGCTCAACATCGGCCGGGACCTTTTCACCGCCGGTCGACTTAAAGTCATAAAGCGATTTAAAGAACTGCAGGTCTTTGTCCCGCGCCAGAACGGCAGAGAGATCGTCCGGACCGGGAAGGGTCAAGATATTGACCAGCTCCTTAACCAGTACGATCTGTTCATAAACCAGCTGGCCCGCCGCATACCCCATTTCCGGATAATGATTCTTGCCGTCGGTCGTCCAAAGCAGGACATATTTGCCAAAGTCGTGGCCGGCGTAACGGGCTGCTGTCAGCTTCAAGTTGTTGTCATAATTGAGATCGTAATAATTATAAACTCGCTTGGCAACTGGCCGCTCCAGGTCATCAGCGACACTGGTCGGCGCTTTATACCAGCCGCTCCCCTTTTGATAAAGCCAGGCGGAGCCGCTCTTCTTGAGCCAGGCGCCAAATGGGACCACGGTGTTCTGGTAATAATTCGCGCTAAGGTAATGGTCGGTTACTTTCAGTATTTTATATTCACCGGGATCGGTCGGAGTGGTCAGCATAAAATCCCACTGGACCGGTTTGCCCGGCTGGACATCGTAAGCCATTAGAAAATCTTCCGGCGGGCCCGCCAGGGTCTGGACCTTGGCATAAGGTGAGTCATTGACCATGATCACCAGCCAGCCAAAAGAAGGATAAACGACCAGTGCCGTTTCATAATTTTTAAAGGTCAAAGCGTGCTTCTTGATATCCTGGGGAGAAGAGGTCAGGTCAGATAAATATGGGACCTGATCCAGGTCAAACTCCGGCTCGCTCTCTTTCAGTTTATATTTTTTGACCGTCAGATGGATCCCGGGAGGGATAGTTTGGGCCAGGAGATAAATATCATTTGGGGTAAAGTGGAGACAGCCGTGGCTTTCGTAAAGATAGCCGATAGCCTGATCAAACCATTTGACCCAATTGTTCTCATTGATCAGCTTGACGCTCTGATAATCGGCGGCCAGAAGGCGGCCGGCAAATAGCAGCAGAAAAACCAGGACCAGCAGTTTCTTCATTGTTTTTATTCTAGCATACCCGAGAATGAATTCTCGGCTTTACGAAACACTTGACCGGACACCCCTTGGTGCTATACTGATTTTGAGGTGCAAATATGAAAAACAAATTCGTTTCTTTAGCCTTGGCTTTTTGTTTGCTTTTTTCGCTGGCGGCCGCCGCCGGAGCCCAGAACAAGATCATCAGGAAAACGATCAAAAAAGTGATCACGCCGCAGATCACCCCGCTCCAGGCTCCTACTACCTCCGCCTCCGCTGAAGTAGCGCCGGAAATCCCGCCCCCGCCAGAACCGATCGCGGTGATAAAAAAACCTGAAGAGTCAAAAGGACTGTTTGGCTGGGGATTAAACACCGCCGCGAACGCCAAACTGCTTTACGGCAGTATTCTCCTCGGGCTCCGCGGGGATATCATCTTCTCAGACCCGCTCAAGCTGGGCGAAAAGATCGGCCTGGCCGAGGACGCGGTCGAATACCGGGTCGGGCTTGGAATGGCTATGTCGGATAGACTAAAAACCATTCCTCTGTTCGCTGACGCGATCGTTTATCTGAAAGAAGGCTCGCTTTTCGGGATGGACCCCTACCTGGGGGCGGGATTGATCTACAACCTCTACGGAACCGGCCGGGTGAGCGGCGGCATGGGCGGACAGATGTACCTGGGAATCTTAGCTGACCTCGGCTTTGAATCGCGCGCCGGGATTTCGGTCGGCTACGCGACCTACAAGATCAGCGACGCCCTCTCCGACAGCGGGATATTTGTCACTTTGTCCCAACCGATAAAGCTGTAAGTTCTGATTGGGTGAGTTAATCGTCCATCAGGTAAAGCCAGTGGGCTTCGCCGTAATCGATCCAAAATTGGCAGATCTCGCCGAAGGCGTCGACCCTTAGGTCCCCCCTCCGCTCGATCCTGGCAAACAGCTCGCGCGCCATGGCGTAACAGCCATCAAATTGCTTTTCCCAAAAAGCAGCCTTGATCGCCATGAAATTGCTGTTTTTTAGCTTCTCGAATTCCAAGAAAAAACAAAAAGCGTAGACGTGGGAAAAAAGGAGTCCAACCCCCAACGCGGTTTTTGCTTCAGGCTGGAGCTCGCCAATGCGGGGAATGATCCCGGCCAGGCGCCAGTCAGCATCCCGGGAAGCAAAATCGGCCCGCCCCGCCGCGGTCGCGGCCAGGGTAAGAAAGAAGTGATCGAGCGAGCCGGCAAAATACTGACTGACAAACCAGAGCCCGACCGCGTCAAGACTGCGCCGCATTGAAAAATATTCCAACTTCAACCCGGGAAAAGAGAGGTCAAGAAAATAATGCCACAGCTCATGTTCGGCCAGCATCACCCGATCTTCGGGCCGGAGCTTCTGGTAGAAATCGGCCCCAAAAGTTAAAACGGCATCACCGGCAGAGAACCCGGCAAGCTGATGCTTTTCGGCCAGTTTTTCCCGATCTTTCGGCTCGACGGCGCTGGAAATTGTCAGATTATTGCCGCCGTCTTCAACAATAAAGACCCGGCCACCATGGGCCAGACAGATCAGCTCGCACGCCGCTTGAGCGGCCGGTCCATTAAGGTGACCGGCAATTTCCCTGGCCAGTCGGCGTTTATTCCCCGACGGCGCGGCAACCCTGGTCTCAAACCGATAAGCTCCGCTGGGCGCGGAAGAGCGCAGGTTTGAAGCCTGTTGGACAGTCCTGATAAATGACATGGCAACTAATTATCGGCATGCTCCGCCGTTGATTTCAACAAGGAAAAACTACATCCGATCACCAGACAATTGATTGCCTGACAGGAAGCGACAATTAATACAGTTAACCTCTTTACTGGTTCTTTTGGATAAAAACGATCCCGGCGACCAAGCTGATGTTTCTGGCTAACATTATTTGCCCGCAGGAGAAACCGCCAATCCCCAAACCAGCCGCCCTCCCGCTGATCCGGCTGACCTTACCAGGCGCTCCCTAATACCATTGTCCCAGAAAAAAGAGCTTGGTATCATCCCGGGAGAAAAGCGCGGCGCGACAGAGAAAATTGGCGGGAAACCAACTTGGGGTGATATCTCGATTATTACTGCCATCCGCGTTCATCATATAAAGACGATATTTCCCTTCGCCATTGATCGCGGCAACAATAAAAACGATCTTATCTCCGGCGCGGCTCCATTCAGGCAATCCCTGGCTGTAGCCGGTCGAGGTCAGCCGGACCTCCGGCGTCCCGCTGGAACCGATCGTGAAAATATCGTAACTCCCGTGGAGGCTGGCGCCGGCATCGACTAAGCGCTCAAAAAGAACTTTGTTTCCATCCGGGCTCCAGCGCGGATCGTAATCACCAAGCGGCAGGTTGGCTATCCCCCATTCCCCGGCGTTGGGCGGATCGGTCAGTCGCCTGGCGTCGCTCCCGTCCGGTTTAACCGTCCAGATCTGGCTCTCCCTGGTAAAAGCAATCCGATCCGGCCCCCAATTGACATCGCAATCCTGTCCGCCGGAATCGTAGAGTTCAGCCTGGCCACTGCCATCGGAATTCATGGTGTAAAGGTCCATGGTCGAGCGCCAGGCAAGAAATCCCACTTTTGAATCGTCGGGAGAAAACGAGGGATAAAGATCCCGGCTGTCGTTCGCGGTTATTCTGGTCAGATCGGTCCCATCGGTTGAGACCATGAAAATCTCTTCATTCGCTTCCAGTGTGCCGCCAACTTTCTGGCAAAAGGCAAGCTTATCACCGGCCCGGTTTAAAGAGAGCCCGGAAAGGGCCTCATTGGTGCTCCAGATAAGCGAGGCGGAGTTTGAAGAGAGGTCCAGAGTGTAAATTCCCCACGATCCGACATGTGGGATACCAGAGGAGACCTCTGACTGCGTCGAACAGCCAATAACTCCAGCCAGCGCGAGCAGGCCGACCAGAACGATCGTTTTATTCACATCATAATCCCATTCACTTGATCATTGTCAGGAGCATTTTGAACTGTTTAGCCGCTCTTAAAGCATGGGGATCGTTGGCCGGCATGAGAAGGATTTCTCCCGTAATCTCCGCTTCGCCGTCGATGACGCTGACCAGCGCGTCGTAAGGGGTGGTATGTTCACTGATCGCCTGGCCTTCGGCGAGAGCAAAAAGGGTGACGCTTCCGTTTGGTTTTTGCAGTAGCATCCGGCTAACGACCGCTCCCGGCTGGTAGTTGATCAACTCGGCGAGATTATTGACTCCAAGAGGTTTATTGTTCATAGAGCAAATTGTAGATTATTTTTTAGTCTGGTTCAACCAAATTGGGGGTCGCACTTCTATCTTGTCATCACAAATTGTGACCTCAAGTTTAAGCTTGTGGCCTATACGGAGACTGCTTTTTTCTCTCTCTTCTATCGGGTGTCCATTTTCTTTTTCTACAGCAAAAAAGAAAATGGACGAAAATCCTCCTGAGGCGGACAGGGAAAACGCCGGCGCATTTCGATTTTTCTCAAGGTAAGCGAAATGCGCGAACACGCTGAATTTGTACGAGGCAAAGCTAAAGATAATCGATTGTGCTCTCAAACAGGCCCTTTTGGTCCGAAGGGAGAGACATTGTTGT
>JAHJKL010000081.1 GCA_018822365.1 Candidatus Margulisiibacteriota bacterium | reverse complement strand
TTGATCGGCCCGATCGGCCATGATTTTCCCAAAGAACATCTTGAATTCCTCGGTTCGCGCGATATCAATTTGAATGCTTTGCACAAAATAGACGGGCCGACCTTTCGCTGGCAGGGGTACTATGAATACGACATGAACCAGGCACATACCGTCGATACCAAGCTGAACATTCTGACGCGATTTGACCCGCAGGTGCCGGAAGGATTGCGCGACACCCCATATGTTTTTCTGGCCAACCTTGACCCGGCGCTTCAGCTTAAAGTGATCTCTCAATTGAAAGGCCCTAAATTTATCGTGGCGGATACCATGAACTTTTGGATCGATTCCAAAAGGGAGCTTCTTCATCAATTGATAAAAAAAGTCGACCTGATGGTAATGAACGACGGAGAGATCCGCCAGTTAATGGAAACGCCGAACATTCCTCTGGCCGCCCGCCGTTTGATCGAGCTTGGCTGTCGCGGCGTGATCGTTAAAAAGGGGGAGCATGGGGCTCTCTTTTTCAATAAAGACGACTATTTTGCCGCCCCGTCTTACCCCCAGGAAGAATTAAAAGACCCGACCGGGGCAGGAGATACTTTTGGCGGAGCTTTCATCGGTTATCTGGCCAGGAGCGACGACCGGAGCGCCGAAAACATCCGACGCGCGGTGGTGATCGGTTCGGTCATGGCTTCATTTAATGTTGAAGATTTCAGCCTGGAGCGGATGAAACGCTTGAAGCTTAAGGAAGTCCGCGAACGTTTTGAGAAGATCAGGGGATGCACCAAATTCAATGATTTGGCAGCTTCTCACTGGGAAGAATAAAAGGAGAGAAAAATGTTAGAAGAATTCAAACGGATCGGTAGTTATTTGTTCGGGGAAGGGTTGGTCAGTTCGCATGCCGGAAGCATGAGCGTTCGCCACGGAGATAAAATATTTATTACCCGGCAGGATGCGATGCTGGGAGACCTGAAAGAAGGGGATATAGTTGAAGTTGGCCTGACCGGCGAAGCGGCAGGTGCTTCGAGCGAGCTTCCTGCTCACCGGGCGATCTACAAGGAGACAAAGGCGGAAGCGATAGTAAGAGCCTTCCCTCCCCAGGCGATCGCAATTTCGATCACCGACAATAAAATTGTCCCGCAAGATGGGGAAGGGTTAAGGCTGCTGCATGCTGCGGCAATTGTCCGCTCGCACCAGCCGGTCGGATCTGACGAGACGGTCAGACTGCTTCCATCGTTTTTGCAGGGGACAAGCGTGGTTGCGGTGGTCAAAGGTCAGGGGAGTTTTGCCATCGGCAAGAATCTGGAAGAAGCCTACAAGTACACCTCGGTACTGGAATGCTCTTGTAAGATTTTAGTCGCGATCCGCTCTTCCGGCGGTACCCGCCCGTCGGCTCCAGTGGTCAACAAAGAGAAGCCGGAACACCACCGGCGGAGCGCCATTCCTCCCGGCATCGGGGTAATGGACCGGAGCCGCTACCATAAACGATGAATGAGCTGATCCAAAAGGTCTTAGCGTACAATCCCGGCGCCAACGTCGAGCTATTGCGTAAAGCCTTTGCGTTCGCGGACAAAGTCCATGCTCCGCACAAACGCCTCTCCGGCGAATCATATATTATCCATCCGCTGGCGGTTGCCAACATCCTGGCCGATCTTGAGCAGGAAGTGGAAGTAATTGCCGCCGCTTTTCTTCACGATGTTATGGAGGATGGCGGGATCACCGCCGAAGAAATTGTCGCGCAATTCGGCAAAGAGATCGCCAAACTGGTCGAAGGGGTGACCAAGCTAAGCCAATTCTCTTTTGTTTCCCGGGAAGAGCGCCAGGCGGAGAATTTTCGCAAGATGTTTGTGGCGATGGGGGAAGATTACCGGGTCATAGTCATCAAGCTGGCTGACCGCCTGCATAATATGCAGACACTTCAATACCTTTCGCCGGCGAAACAAAAAGAGACCGCCTTGGAAACCAGGGAGATCTTTGCTCCGCTGGCTCACCGGATGGGAATGTGGCGGATCAAATGGCAGCTTGAAGACCTGGCGTTCCGCTACCTGGAGCCGGATCCATATCAAAGCATCCGGTTAAAGGTATCGCAGAGCTATGGCGAGCGGGAAAAGTTCATCAATGACTTTATTGAACAACTCCGGACACTGGTCGGCACGGTCGGGATCACGCCGGAACTTAAAGGCCGGGCCAAACATTTTTTCAGCATCCACCGGAAAATGGTCGACCAGCGCTTGGATTTTGAGGAGATCTACGACCTGTTTGCCGTTCGGGTTATTGTTGAAAAACTAAAAGATTGTTATGTTGTCCTCGGGTTGGTTCACGATGCCTGGAAGCCGATCCCGGGACGCTTTCGCGATTATATTGCGATGCCCAAATCGAACGGTTACCAGTCGCTTCACACGACGGTGATCGGCCAGGCCGGCCGGCCGGTCGAGATCCAGATCCGGACTCGCGAGATGCACCGGATCGCCGAATACGGTGTGGCCGCCCACTGGCGTTATAAAGAAGGGTCGTCGACCGACAAGATGCTGGACCAGAAGATGGCCTGGCTTCGCCAGATGCTTGAGTGGCAGAGTGAGCTCAAGGATGCCCGGGATTTCATGGAGAGCCTGAAGATCGACCTGGTCATGGAAGAGGTTTTTGTTTTTACCCCTAAAGGGGATGTTTTTAATCTGCCGATCAGCGCCACCCCAGTTGATTTTGCCTACCGGATCCATACTGAAGTCGGAAACCGCTGTGTGGGGGCCAAGGTCAATGGGTCGATCGTTCCGCTCGATCACCCGCTCCAGCAGGGGGATATCGTCGAGATCATTACCGGCAAAAAGGACAGCCCGAGCCGTGACTGGCTGGGCTTTATCAAGACAGCGGGAGCCAGGGTCAAGATCAAGAACTGGTTCAAGCGCCAGCGGCTGGCCGAAGAGAAAGAAGCTCCGGCGCCGGTCGAAAGGCCGGTCAAAGAAAGCCCTCTCCCTGCTCCTGGTCCAAAACCTCGAAGGGTTAAAGGGAAAAGCCCGGTAGTGGTCGCCGGCCTCGAAAATATACTGATCAAAATGTCAAAATGCTGTTATCCGATCCCGGGAGAAGAGATCATTGGGTTTGTTACTCATGGCCGGGGGATCGCTATTCACCGGAACGACTGTAAAAATGTTTTGCGCCATGAAGTTGTCCCGGAGAAGGTGGTTAAAGTTGGCTGGGACCCAAAGATCGAACAATATTTCCCGGTGCAGATCGAGATCGAAGCTTTTGACCGGGTTGGGGTGCTTAAAGACATTCTGGCCGAGGTTTCCGAAATTGGGACCAATGTTTATGGCGCGAAGATCTCGACCAAACGGGGAAGTTTCGCGGTACTGCTGTTAACGGTCGACGTCAAGAATGTTGACCATTTAAGGCGGGTGATCGCTTCGATCAAAAAAGTGACCGACGTCTACACCGTAAATCGTAAATAGCCTCTCTTTTTTTGTTGATTTAAAAATACACTGAAATTATTTTGAAACACCCCCGACAATCATTTGTCCCTGATTGGCCATTTTAATATAGAAGGAGCAAATGTAGTAATGAAAATTAATTTTGTGCCTCAACGCGCTATTGCCCACGTTGCATCAAAACCCAAAGCACTTGAAAGAGCAAACGCCGCCTTGGCTTTAAATACCGCTAAATTAATAAAACTAAACGGAGTCTTGATCGAACGGCTTCCTCAAGCAGAGCGTGCTGCCCACGCCTTGGAAGTTCTGGCTGCGACGAAAAGAATCCGTGCGTCATATGTCTCATATTTTGCCGGATTGTTGGACCGATTTCAGTCGAAAATATTTCCAGTTCGAGTAAGCAATGCGGTTGTTCTCGATGCCAAAAAAACGGTTGTTGACCTCGGTTTGAATATTCAAAGAATAATGAACAGCGGCTTGGTCCGGCATATTGGCGAATATAAGGCATTGTTGGAAGATAGTGTCTGTTCGGACGGGGAAATGCCGGATTTACCGAAAGGTTTGACAAAAGAAACTGTTGGAGTCTTGAGCCAAGCGCATATTATTCTCCGGGAAATGGTTAGCGACATCGTCAGCCGATAATAAACATGAGGATTGGAGCGTAAGTAAAAATTATGACGATTGAAACAAGGTATCCGTCGACCTGGAATCGTTTAATGATCAATAGGGCCCAAAAATTAGAAGGATTGCGTGCCGCCGGAGTTGATCCTTTCCGTCAAACCAAATTTGTCCGCACCCATCTTGCCGCTGACGTCAGCAGGGTTTGTTCCGCTCTGGAAAATGAGGCGGCTTGGCCCAAAGGGTTGGTTGTTGCCGGCCGAATCATGGCGGTTAGAACTTTTAAAAAACTCGCTTTTATTCACCTCGAAGACGAATCCGGCAAGCTCCAAGTCATGCTGTCGGTCGACAGGCTCGGCCTGGCTGAATTCGAAAAATTCACCAAATTCATTGAAGTTGGCGATTATTTAGGAGTGAGGGGTGACACCTTTAAGACTAAAACGGGAGAAATAACCCTCGGTGCCGACGAGTTTTCCGTCTTGGCGAAAGCCTTGCGGCCTCTGCCGGAGAAATGGAAGGGGCTGCAAGATGAAGAAGTCCGCCAGCGGCAGAGATATTTAGACCTGGCCTCAAGCCCGGCGGTCAGGGAGCGCTTCCGGCAGCGCAGCCAGGTTGTCTGGCTGATGCGGGAATATCTGCATAATAATGGTTTTATGGAAGTTGAGACCCCGATTTTACAGGAACTGCATGGCGGGGCGGCCGCCCGTCCTTTTGTCACTCACCACAACGCCCTGGACATGGATTTGTATTTACGGATCGCTACCGAGCTCCACCTGAAAAGACTGATTGCCGGCGGTTACGAGCGGGTTTTCGAGATTGGCCGGATCTTCAGAAACGAAGGGATAGATCGGCGTCACAATCCGGAATTTACTTCCATGGAAGTCTACTGGGCTTACGCCGACTATGAAGACATGATGCGCTTGACCGAACAATGCGTTTCTTCTATCGCTAGCGGTATTCATGGTCGATCCCAGGTCGATTATCAGAGTCAACTACTCGATTTTACCCCTCCCTGGAAGCGGATGACAATGGAAGAAGCGGTAGCGCAAATCGGCGGGGTCCAGACCATGGGGGTCAGCACTGACAAACTGCGGGAAATCGCTCTACAAAAAGGAGTTCCGCTGGAGGATTCCATAGGGCGAGGGTGGATCATTACCACTCTTTTTGAAGAACTAGTCGAGAAACAACTGACTCAACCCACGTTCATTTACCGCTATCCGGTCGAGACTACGCCCCTAGCGAAACGTTCTCCTGATGATCCCAACTACGTTGACCGGTTCGAGGCTTATGTTGCCGGGATGGAGTTGGCTAACGCCTTTTCCGAACTCAACGATCCAATCGATCAGCGGGCCCGGTTTGAAGAACAGGCTGCCGAGCTGGCCGGCGGCAACGAAGAGGCCCAGCCTTTTGACGAGGATTTTGTCCAGGCGATCGAGATCGGGATGCCGCCGACTGGCGGTTTAGGGATCGGTATCGACCGGCTGGCGATGGTTTTGACCGACTCACCATCGATCAGGGACGTTGTCTTGTTCCCGACGATGAAGCGGAAGTAAATATTTTAAGGAGGATAATGATATGGCTGGTATAGTAACAGGTCCAAAGGCGAGAATAGTTCAGGTTCCGCGCGAGGTTATGCATTATTATGAAAGAAGGACGGCTCTAACGCCGCCGGCAGTTGCTGAATTGACTAGAAACCATCAGTTAAGCGTTGAGATCCAACGGTCCCCTTTGAGAATTTATCCGGCGCAAGCATATCGAGAGGCAGGTGCAAGCATTGTGACCGAGCTGCATTCCGAAGAGCAACTATTATTCGGGGTGAAACAAACCCCGGCCGATGTTTTTAAGCCGAACGGGGTCTATGTCTTGTTTGGTCACGTTACCAAAGGCCAGCCGGAAAATATGTTCATGTTACGGCAGATCTTAAACGCGAGAGCGACTTATATAGATTATGAATATATTGAAAATGATAAAGGCGAGCGTTTGGTTGCTTTCGGCCGATTTGCCGGGATCGTTGGCATGACCGATACTCTGCATATGCTAGGGCGAAGACTTCAGGAAGTGATGGGGATCGACAATCCTTTTTCTTCGGTCAAGCGAGCCTTCGATTATAAAGGCGAAGACGCGATTGACCAGATAAAGGCGCAGATGGAACAAATTGGCAATTCGATTGAACAGGACGGGCTGCCGGTTGCTATCGCGCCGATGATTGTTGGTTTTACTGGCGGCACCGGTCGTTGTAATCAAGGGGCGCTGGAAATATTTAATGCGCTGGGCGCGAAAAGATTGTCACCTGGCGATTTGCTTAGTCCAGGTATTTTGTCGTCACTTTCCAAAAATGAAGTATACACCGTTGAGTTTGACCGGGCAGGTTTTAATGGCAGATATCAAAGGAAAGATGGCTCTCCCGGATCGGATCAGGATTTAACAAAAGACCCAGAAGCGTACGAATCAACAATGGGGAAATACCTCCATTTATTAACGATTCTCATGAATAACGCGAAATGGATGCCCGGCCAACCGACATTGGTTTCAAGAGACCTGCTTGCTTCGGCTTTGAGTAATCCCCAAAATCGCTTAATTGCGATTGGCGATGTTGGTTGTGACGTTTATAATACTGATACGAAAAAGGGGCCGATGGAATGTACTCTCAAGGGAACCAAACCGGAAGATCCTTTTTATATTTATAATCCAAAAACAGGTGGGATTGTGATGGGGATCTCAGAAGAATATGGGATTCCGATTAATGCGGTCGAAACTATGCCTAGTGAATTGCCAGCGGTAGCGGCGGCGCAGTTTAGTCGGATGCTGCTCCCTTTTGTGCCCAACATTGCTCGAACGGATTATGGACAGCCATTCTCCTTAGCCAGCAGCTCTTTGCCGCCGGAAATTCGTCGTGCGGTTATCGTTTGGCGCGGAGAATTTACTCCCAAATACGCGGATAATCTGGTGATGTTGGACTCGCTGGTTAAAAATGGCGACGAATTAAAGGACGAAAACGACGTCAACGTTTAGCCGTCGTCGTCTTCCCATTTTTCGAATTCAAATAGTGGGGCGGAAAAGATTGTCGCAAAGTTGGGGTCGCGGCCGGTAGACGCCAGGGACAGGTCTCTGGGATGGAGCCAACTGATAAAAACCAGCTTTTTATCCCGGGCTAGCAGCGCGTCGATCGTTTCCCAAACGGCCGATTGTTTCGGCGAATACGATGGGCCAAACCTGAAGATTTCTAGGTTGCCGGCTTTTTCCGTGTTATTGGCGATAGCTGGGAAAAGCCAGTGGCATTCGTCAAGGGCGATAACCTGAGCCGTTTCTCCGGCGGCTACTAATAGCGAGCGGACCTGGTCGAAGCAGTCCCGGGCATCCTTGGCTGGTAGCTTTCCACCCATAATTTCATTTATCGGAATTATCTCTTCGAGATTGAAGTAGCAAACCTGGCCAAAAGCCGCGAGCAATAGTGGCGTCAGCTCGTTCTTGAACCAGGTGGTTTTTCCGATCCCCGCGTTATATTCTAAAGCGAGCGATTGGTCTCTGGCCGTGCGTGAATACATTTCTCCGGTAACATAGATGGCGCCGTGGCTTTGCAGCCGCTCGACCGCTGTCCTGGCGAGAGCCGCCGGCGTCAGCTCTCGGCGTTTGGCGACAAAATCGCTGACGGCGACGCGCATTATAACGACGCTCCCCAGCGGCGGAAAATATCAGTTACGCAAAAATCGGCGGCTGATGAGTGGCGGGCGG
>JAHJKL010000080.1 GCA_018822365.1 Candidatus Margulisiibacteriota bacterium | reverse complement strand
GATCAATAAATGGGCGAAAGAATATGAAGTCGAGATCGAAGGCTCGGAACTGGTCGGAATGATCCCGGCGAGCGCTTGTTTTGAGGGGATGAAAGAGTATTTACATCTTCCTTGTTTAAAGGAAGAGATGATCATTGACCGTTGCTTGTAAAGCTACTTCTTTTCCGGATGGTAATAAACGCGGTGTGAGTTTGGCAGTTCCTCGACATTGACGACAACCCCGCTTAATTCAGGATCGGCGGAGGTGGTTGGAGAAGGATGGCCGAATGAAAGCGTGTCCTCATTGACCACTGAAGGGAATGATCGGGATTGACCGTCTAATAAATTGCGACCGTGTAAGGCTACTTCCCTCATGCTTTCCCGATATTCATCAATAACCTGGGTCAGGATATCATATTTGATCATTCTTGTTTCCTCAAGATCGAACGCTTGAGGCTTTTTTTCTAAAAATATGACTAGGTGGAGCAATTCGTTCATGTTCAATGTTCCGGCGGATGCTTTAGCGGCTAACTTTGAAATGTTTGGCCGGATCAAACAATAGATTTGTTTTTTTACGGTCGAAACAGTGACCTTGCCTATCCTGATCATAATTAATTCCTTTCACTTGAACTACAGGATTATCCAATAAAATATGCCGGAATTTCAGGTCTTGTTCCAGAATCGCCTGATCTTTGCTATAATTAGACGATAATCGAGGAGAAACAATGAGCGAAGAACTAGCTAAGGTCTATAATCCAGCCGAAGTCGAACAAAAGTGGTACGCTTTTTGGGAAGGGACTGGTCTATTCAAGCCTGCCGCAGGGACTAAGGGACTCGGGGCTGGGAAGACCTTTACGATCGTAATCCCTCCTCCCAATGTCACCGGTTCGCTTCACATGGGCCATGCTTTAAATAACTCCATTCAGGACCTGCTGATCCGCTACAAAAGAATGAACGGCTTTGAAACCCTTTGGGTCCCCGGAACCGACCATGCCGGGATCGCCACCCAGAACGTAGTGGAACGGGAGCTGAAAAAAGAGGGGAAGAAGAAAGAAGACCTGGGACGGGAAAAATTTGTCGAGAAGGTCTGGGAATGGAAAAAGGAATACGGGGGACGGATTACCAGGCAACTGCGCCGTTTAGGGGCTTCTTGCGACTGGTCACGCGAGCGCTTCACCATGGACGAAGGGCTTTCCCTTGCGGTCCGCCGCCATTTTGTCCAGCTTTATAACGAGGGTTTAATTTACCGTGGAAAGCGGATCATAAACTGGTGCCCGCGCTGTAAAACAGCCCTGTCCGATATCGAAGTTGAACACGAAAACAAGAACGGTTTTCTATGGCATCTAAAATATCCGGTAGAGGGGAGCAAGGAGTTCGTAGTAGTTGCCACCACCCGGCCGGAGACGATGCTGGGGGACACCGCGGTCGCTGTTAATCCCCGGGATGAACGCTATAAGCGCCTGGCCGGCAAGAACCTGATCCTGCCGCTGGTCGGCCGCCATATTCCTATAATTAAAGATGAGTTTGTTGATCAGGCTTTTGGGACCGGAGCGGTCAAGGTTACTCCGGCGCACGATCCGAACGACTATGAGATGGGGATGCGGCACAATCTCCCTTTTATTAATGTTCTCACGCCAGATGGTCTGATCACGCTTGGTGAATTTGGAAGTGACAAAGAGCGGCAGGGAGTAGCGGGGATAGAAGGGTTAGAGCGAGGGAAAGCGAGAGACGCGATCGTTAAATTGCTTGAAGAACAAGGCTTTTTGGCTAAAATTGAAGATTACCAGAATTCGGTTGGTCATTGTTACCGCTGTAAGACAGTGATCGAGCCGTATTTGTCTGACCAGTGGTTCGTTAAAGTAAAACCGCTGGCTGAAAAAGCGATCGCAGCGGTAGAAGAGGGTCAGATCAAGTATATTCCCGAACGGTGGACCAAGGTTTATCTCCAATGGATGACCAACTTGCGTGATTGGTGTATCTCCCGCCAGCTTTGGTGGGGGCACCAGGTCCCGGCCTGGTATTGTGGGGGAATGACTAATGATCCGCCTAAGGCGGATCAAATGACAAATGGATGTTGTGAGATTGTTGTAGCGGAAGAAAAACCGGAAAAATGCCCGAAATGCGGCGGGACGAATATGGTTCAAGATCCCGACGTATTTGACACTTGGTTCTCGTCAGCCTTATGGCCATTTTCTACGTTAGGCTGGCCTAATCAGACAGAGAACCTTAAAAAACATTACCCAACAGATGTTTTGGTGACCAGTTACGATATTATCTCCTTCTGGGTCTCCCGAATGATCATGGCGGGGGTCCATCTTATGAAGAAAGAGCCGTTTCACACGGTCTATATTCACGGATTGGTGAAGGATATACACGGTAAAAAGATGAGCAAGTCGTGGGGGAATGTAATTGATCCGCTGGAAGTGATCGATCGGGCGGGGGCGGACGCTCTCCGCTTTGCTTTTATTTCGCTGATCGCCGGCCAGGGGCAGGATGTTAAGCTCTCGGAGGAAAAGATCACCGAAGCCCGTAACTTTGCCAACAAGATCTGGAATGTCAGCCGGTTTGTGCTGATGACCAGGGACCAGGGACCAAAGGCCAGAGACCAGGAGCCAGGGGCCAGGGAGCTGGCTGATCGCTGGATCCTCTCCCGTTATAACTCAACGATCGAAAAAGTATCCGCCTCGATCGATTCTTTCGAGTTTGGTGAAGCGGCCAAGACCCTTTATGATTTCATCTGGTCGGAGTTTTGTGACTGGTATGTTGAACTGGCCAAGATCAGGTTATATGGGGATGATAGCAACGCTAAAGCGGCGGTTCAGGCGGTCCTGATGACCGTCCTTGAAGGGACAATGAAGATCCTCCATCCATTTATGCCGTTCATTACCGAAGAGACTTACCAGCGCCTGAAGGGACGAACGGTGGTCAATCCGGAAGAATCACTGATGGTTCAGCCCTGGCCGCAAGCGGACAGAGAGGAGATAGATCCTAACGCTGAAGAAGCAATGGCGTTCACTATGGAGGTAATCAGGGCGATCCGGAACATCAGAGCGGAATTTAACGTTTCTCATGGCAGCGACGTCGAAGTTGTGATCGTAACCGGACAGAAGCCGGTCGAGGCATACATCAAAGCTTTGGCCAAAGTGAACAGGTTAACAATTGTCGCTAAACTTGACGCCAAGCCGCCGCAGTCGGCATCTGCGACGATCACCGGAGCAAGCCTCTACGTCCCGCTAGGGGGCTTTATTGACCCGAACAAGGAAATTGCCCGCCTGACCAAGGAAAAAGAAAAGCTCTCTGCTGAGATCATTAAGATCACGGAACGGCTGGGGAACGCGAACTTTGTCGCCAGGGCCAATCCGGAAGCGGTGCAGAAAGAAAAAGAGCGGCAAATCGAGTATAGCGAAAAAGTAAAAACGCTGGCGGAGCGGATCAAAGACCTCGGTTAGTTTTCCTCGACATTTAGTGGTTCAGTGACCCTTTTAATCCTTTCAATTTCCAGGGCTTTCCCGCTTTTAACGTCCAATGTAATGACCACCCCGTTGAACAGCCCGGGCCCTTCGTTTGCCGGTTCCAGACGTTCGGGCATTTGCGAGATGATCCGCCGCATGACCTGCTCTTTTCTCATCCCGATAATTGAATCCATTGGGCCGGTCATACCAACATCGGTTATAAAGGCGGTCCCGCCGGTCAGAATACGTTCGTCGGCGGTTTGCACGTGCGTGTGGGTGCCGACGATCGCCGAAACTTTGCTGTCCAGAAAATACCCCATGGCGCATTTTTCCGATGAGGCTTCGCCGTGAAAGTCGACCAGGACCAGGTTGGTTTGTTCTTTGATTCTGGGGAGGACCCGTTCGGCCGCCTGGAAGGGGCAATCCATACATTGCATGAATACCCGGCCGTTCAAATTTAGCAGGCCGAGCTTGATCCCTTTGACGTCGATGATCACATGGTCTTTGCCTGGGGTGCCGGGCGGGTAATTGGCCGGCCGGGCCATTTTTTCAAAAAGCGAAGCTTTGTTGACGACTTCCTTCTTTTCCCAGACATGGTTCCCCATAGTGAAGGCGTCGACCCCGGCGTTGAGCAGGTCGTTATAGATCTTTTCGGTGATGCTGAAACCATGGGCGCAGTTCTCGCCATTGGCAATAGTTACGTCGACGGCAAACTCTTTTTTCAGGTCGGGGAGCAGGCGCTTGGCGACCGATCGCCCGAAAGCGCCTACAATATCCCCAATAAATAACAGCGTAAGCTTATCTTGCGACATCCGATGCTCGAATTTCCCGGACAACGGTGACCTTGATCTCGCCCGGGTATTCCAATTCCGATTCGATCTTCTTGGCGATATCGTGGGCCAGCTTGGTCGCCAGGTCGTCTGATATCCTATCCGGCTGGACAATGACCCTGACTTCCCGTCCTGCCGAGATGGCAAAGGTCTTTTCAACCCCTTCAAAAGAGTTGGCGACGCTTTCCAGCTTTTCGAGCCGTTTAACGTAAGCTTCCAGTGAATCGCGGCGCGCCCCGGGCCGGGCGCTGCTGATCGCGTCGCAAACCTGGACGATGACCGCTTCAATGGTCTTTGGCTCGACGTCGTTGTGATGGGCTTCCATGGCGTGGAGGACCTCCGGAGATTCTCCAGCTTTTTGCGCGAAGGTTACACCAAGGCGGACGTGGGTCCCTTCGACCTCCTGGTCAATTGCTTTCCCCAGGTCGTGCAAGAGGGCGGCCCGTTTGGCCAGGGCGACGTTGGCGCCGAGTTCGGCCGCCAGCATGCCGGCCAGGTGGGCCATTTCGACCGAGTGCTGAAGAACGTTCTGCCCGTAGGAGGTCCGGTAATGAAGCCGGCCGAGCAGCTGAATGATGACCGGTGGAACTCCATGCACGCCAGTCTCCATGGTCGCCCGCTCGCCATGTTCCCACATGGCATTCTTGAGCTCGGTTTTGGACTTTTCGTACATTTCTTCGACCCTGGCGGGGTGGATCCGGCCGTCGGCGATCAGTTTTTGCAGGGTGAGCCGGGCGGTTTCGCGGCGCAGGGGGTCAAAGCTCGAAAGAATGACCGCTTCCGGAGTGTCATCGACGATCAGGTCGACTCCGGTCTTGGTCTCAAAGGAACGAATGTTGCGCCCTTCCCGGCCGATGATCCGCCCCTTCATGTCGTCGCTGGGGAGTTCAACCATTGAAGTCGTGGTCTCCACGACATGGTCAACGGCGCAGCGCTGGATAGCAGTCGCCAGGATCTCACGGGCCCGCCGGTCGGACTCTTTCTTGATTTCCTCTTCGCTTGATTTGATCCTTTTAGCGACTTCAACTTCCAGCTCCTTGTCCAGTTTTTCCAGCAGTTCTTTTTTTGCCTCCTCTTTGGAAAGAGTGGCGATCTTTTCCAGCTGGACGATCAACTGCTCCTTGGCGGAGACCAGTGTTTCTTTGAGCTTGACCAGGTCTTCCTCGATCTTCTTGATCTGCTTGTCCCTGACATCGATATTCTTCTCTTTGTTTTCCAGGTGATCTTCACGGGACTGAAGCCGCCGCTCCATCGCGGTCAATTCATTCTTCCGTTCCTTGGCTTCACGCTCCAATTCCGCCCGCTGGCGGAGCGCTTCGTCTTTGGCTTCCAGCACCGATTCTTTTTTGATCCGTTCCGCCTCTTTTTTAGCCTCTTCGGTCACCCGCCGGGCCGATTCTTCGGCGATCCGGAGCTTCTGGCCGGCCAACTGCTGTTTGATCAGCAGATAGGCGATCGCCAGTCCGAAAACAACGACCGCGACTATCACCACATAAAACAATGAAAATACCGACATGATAAAAAACCCCCTCTAGGTAAAATGCTACTCTTTATGGGCCAACGATTTACGGATCTCACCCTCGATCTTGGTCGTGATCTTGCCGTTTTCTTTGAGGAACTTGACCGCCCCGTCAAAACCCTGACCGATCTTTTCTCCGCCATAAGAAAACCATGAGCCGCTCTTTTCGACCAGGTTCAAATTGACCGCCTGGTCAAGGATGTCGGCCTCCCGGAGCAGTCCTTCTCCGTGGATCAGCAGAAAGCTGGCTTCGCGGAACGGCGGCGCGACCTTGTTCTTGACAACCTTCACCTTGACCCGGGTCCCGATGATCTTCTCATTCTCTTTGATCTTTTCTCCCGCCCGGACGTCGAGCCTGACCGAGGAGTAGAATTTGAGCGCCCGGCCCCCCGGCGTGGTCTCCGGATTGCCGAACATTACCCCGATCTTTTCGCGTAGCTGGTTGATGAAGATCATCACGGTCTTCGACTTGCTGATGACCGACGTCAATTTGCGCAGGGCCTGGGACATCAATCTGGCCTGCAGACCCATGACCGCGTCTCCCATTTCCCCTTCAACCTCGGCTTTTGGCACCAGGGCGGCTACCGAATCAACGACGATAATATCGATCGCTCCGGAACGGATCAGGGTCTCGGCGATCTCCAGGGCCTGCTCACCGTAATCCGGCTGGGAGATCAGCAGGTTGTCAATGTTGACCCCCAATTTTTTCGCGTAAGCCGGGTCCATGGAATGTTCGGCGTCAATAAAAGCGGCCACGCCTCCCCGTCGTTGGGCTTCGGCGATCGCGTGCAGGGAGACGGTCGTCTTGCCTCCCCCTTCAGGGCCGTAGATCTCGATGATCCGGCCTCGCGGGAAGCCTCCGACCCCAAGGGCCGCGTCGACCGACAGGGCGCCGGTCGGAATGACCTCAACATTTAACTTGGACGCTTCTCCCAATTTCATGATCGAACCTTTGCCGTAATTCTTCTCGATCTGGGCGATCGCTATCCCCAGCGCCTTGGCCCTTTCACTGCTTTTCTCGGCGGTTTTTTCAACACTTTTCTCGCTAACCATAATATTGTCCCCCTTCAAATATTCGAATAAACATTTAAATATACAACCCAAACACGCACGCAGGAACAAAGGCCTGGCAGCCTTTTTCCTGAAAGACTTCTCAACTCCTTAAAGTTTGTTTTACCTACCGCAAGCCTTTCAACCTGCGGAACACGCGGTCATTGTTTGTCGATCTCCCCGCCTAAATGGAGCCAGAGCAAGCCGAGAGCGGCGGCAGCTGTTTTTTCCCTGATCTCTTCGCGCTTGCCATCGATATTTAATTCCTTCCAATCGGTCCCGTTGTTGCTGGCGACAGCGACAAAAACTTTGCCGACCGGGGCCGGAGGGATCGGGTCGGGGCCGGCGACTCCAGTCGCGCCCAGTCCGATGTCGCTTTTAAAACGTTTCCTGATCTCTTCAGCCAGGGCGACGGCGACTTCACGGCTGACGACGCCGAACTGGCTGATGAGAGCGGGAGAAACGCCAACCTGGGAAACTTTGGTCCTGGTGGAATAGCAGACGATGCCGCCAGTAAAAAAATCAGAGCTTCCGGCCATGCTGGTCAGACGACTGGAGATAAGACCGCCGGTCAGCGATTCGGCGACGGAGATGGTCAACCGCTGCTCTCGCAGAAGTTCGGTTACCTGCTGGTCGGTATTCCGCCCAAGGGCCGACAGGACCTGGCTGAAAAAATTTAAGTTGTTTTCAACTGTTTGATCAGTTCGCTCTGCCATAAATAGGCGCCTCCGGAAACTAGCGATAGCGCCACGGCGATCCAAAGAGCTAATCCTGCGAGCGGGAGATTTAAAATGATCATAAAGACCGCCAAAACCTGGATAACGGTCTTCCATTTAGCGACCGGGCTCGCGGCAAAGATCTGCCGCCCGCGAACGCTGGCAATGATAAACTCTCTCGCGCTAATTAAAATGACCGGGACAGGATCAGCTTTTCCTAGGCCGGTTAACGCTATCAATACAGAAATGACAAGGATCTTATCCGCTAAGGGATCGAGCAATTTTCCTATCTCCGAGACCTGATAGTATTTACGGGCAATATATCCGTCAAGGGCATCGGAAAAAGATAGAAAAAGGAAGGTAACGGCTGCCAGACCATATAAACTGAGCAGCAGGAACATTACGCAGACCGGAACCAGAGCTAACCTTAATAACGTTATTTTATTTGCTAATGATATTTGTTTGAACGAGTCGATATATTTTTTCAATTAAAACACCGGATATTCTGATTAACTCACTTATTTCCTTTTTCTGAAACTATGAGAATTTTAACATAGTGCGGGGTGGCTGACAAGCTTAAATACCGGGGTATTTCCGCCAATATGTTAAAATAACAAATATATGCTGACCAGACTGCAAAAGTACCTGGCTGATTGCGGCTACGCCTCCCGTCGCCGGGCTGAAGAGATAATCTCGGCCGGACGGGTAAAGGTGAATGGAGAAGTAGTAAATGTCCAGGGGGTCAAGATTGATCCCGAGAAAGATGAAATAACCGTTGATAATATTAAAATATCAAATAATAGCAATAAAATATACATATTAATGAATAAGCCCAGAGGGGTGACTTCAACTTGTGCGCAAGAAGAAACAGCGACTATTCTTGACTTAATAAAAGGGGTAGAAGGACGATTGTTCCCGGTGGGCCGGCTTGATCGGGACTCCGAGGGGCTGCTCCTGATCACTAATGATGGAGAGGTCGCCTTAAAACTAACCCATCCCCGCTACGAGCATGAAAAAGAGTATGATGTTGTGGTTGACCGGCCACTTTCGCCAGCCGAAGTAGACAAGCTCAAGCGGGGGATCTATCTTGAAGGGAAGAAGACCCTCCCGGCCGGGGTTATGGTCATAGATCCCCGACGGATCAAGATGATCCTCAAAGAAGGGCGGAACCGCCAGATCAGGAAAATGATGGAAGCGCTGGGGAACGAGGTCGTTGCTTTGCGTCGGGTCCGTCTTGGGAAATTAACCCTGGGAGAGCTGCGGCCCGGAGAGTGGCGGTATTTAACGGACCAGGAGATTTCTGCGCTTCTTCCTTAACCTGCTTTCACTCATCACAAATAACAATTGAAATTATCAAGGGCACTTTATGATAAACAGATGAGACGAATGAAATATTGAAGGGAGAAAACAATGAGTGTCAGCAGCAGAGTTGCGAATTATGTTAATAGGCCGGTGCGCCGGGTTTTGGCAGGAGATATCGGTGGGACCAATTTACGTTTGGCGGTCGTGAAACAAGGCCAGATCGAAAAATCGGTGAAATTGCCGATGGCCGGATTTTCCAGCGCGAAGGAATTGGCAGAAAGGTCAGCCTTGGAGATCTCTCGGCTGGAGATTGAAGGGGTTACGACCGGCGGGATCGGTTTTCCCTGCCCAATCGACGAGAAAACCGGTGAGCCGCTCTTTTCCCCGCCAAACCTCAGCTTTGGTTTCAATGGCTTTATTGCCGAATTGTCGGCCGCGACCGGTATGAGGATCCTTGGTTTCAATGACGCCCGCTCCGCTGTGATGGGTGAAGCGATGTTTGGGGTCGGCCGGGGGGATGATGTTGTCATCTGGCACGGGATCGGCACCGGCTACGGCTTTGCGATAGTTGATGGGAAAAAAGAGATCTTTCCGTATGCTAATGAAGGGGGCCACTTCAAAGTGGTCAATCCGATCCTGGATCTGTCCGCCAGGGAATGCGGCTGCGGGGCCAAAGGTTGTGCCGAGGCCTATGTCAGCGGGACTGCCATGGCTAAACATTATCTTCAATTAACTGGAAAAGATCTGACCGGGAAAGAGGTTGGCGACGCGTTTCTGGCAAAAGAGACGCTGGCGATCAAAGTTGTCAATGAAGCCATGGCTCATCTGGCGCTGGCAATCTCCACCAGTCATGCTTTGACCTTAAAGGGAATTCATGTTTTAGGCGGAGGAGTGGCGCAAATTGGCCAACCTTTGCTGGATACATTAAAAATGATGCTGCGTTCGCCAGGGATCGTTTCCTGGCCGCAACAAAACGATCTTTCCTCAAAAGTTGTTCTATCCGCGTTAGGCGATGATGCCGGCCTGTTGGGAGCGGCGGTTCTAGCAGAAATATCAGTTAACCCGTGATATAATTTCTAGGTCATGTCAATAATCGTTCACAAATATGGGGGGACTTCCGTCGGGAACCCGGAAAAGATTAAAAATGTTGCTCAACGGGTTAAAAAGGCCAAAGCGGCCGGGCATGATGTGGTGGTCGTTGTTTCAGCGATGGGGGACACTACCGACGAATTGATCGACCTGATGAACAAGGTGACCAACAGCCCTGATCCGCGCGAATATGACATGCTGGTTTCGACTGGCGAACAGGTTTCCGCCGCCCTTTTAGCCATGGCCCTGCAAGCGATCGATTGTCCGGCAATTTCCTTGACCGGCGGCCAGGCAGGCGTCATGACGGAAGACATTTATAAAAAAGCCCGCATTAAAGCGGTTCATCTTGATCGGTTAAAGGAAGAATTAAGATCCGGTAAGGTGGTTGTGATCACCGGATTCCAGGGGATAGACAGTCGAGGGGACATCATTACCATTGGCCGGGGGGGATCAGATACTTCGGCCGTAGCCATTGCCGCCGCGCTTAAAGCCGACGTTTGTGATATTTACACTGATGTCGATGGGGTTTATACGACCGATCCCCGGATCGTTAAAGAAGCCCGGAAGATAAAATATATTTCATATTAAGAGATGCTGGAACTGGCCAGTTTAGGCGCTCAAGTCTTGCATCCGCGTTCAGTTGAGTGCGCCAGTATTTATGACATGGCCATTCATCTCCGTTCCAGCCTGAAAGATGATGAGGGCACATATATAATGTCGCCGTCAAGGATTGTTAAGGAGGCAGGGAAAATGGAAAAAACAGAGGCGGTTAGGGGGATAGCGCTTGATGATAATGTGGCCAAGATCGGCATCCTGAAAATGCCGGACAAGCCGGGTATTGCCGCCCAACTATTTGGCGCGCTGGCAAAAGAAAAGATCAACGTCGACATGATCGTCCAGGCGATCAACTCGCAGGGAACCCACGCCGACATGGCTTTTACTGTCGAGAAAACCGACCTGAAAAAAGGGGTTGAGGTTGCCGAGAAGATCGCCAGGGAATTGCATGCCGATAAAGTTATTTCTGATGCTGATGTTTGCAAAATCTCTCTGGTCGGGGTAGGGATGGTCAGTCAACCGGGGACCGCGTCCAAGATGTTCAGCACCCTGGCGGAAAACCAGATCAACATTCAGATGATCAGTACATCGGAGATCAAGATCTCCTGCATTATCAGGGCGGAGCAGGGGAAAAAAGCGGTTCAGGTCCTGCATAAAGCCTTTGGTCTGGAAAAAGTCTCCTAGGGAACGGATCCTTTAAGCGAATGTTAATGAATTATATTTTGACCCCGCTTTATATTGTTTTTGCCTATTTACTGGGGAGTATTCCTTTCAGCCATTTTTTTCCTCACAAGATCAGGGGGAAAGATGTCCGAAAAGAAGGATCCGGCAATGTCGGGGCGACCAATGTCCTGGTGGTCGCCGGGCCCTGGCCGGCGCTCCTGGCTTTGTTGGGGGATATTGCCAAAGGTTATCTGGCGATAATGGGAGCCCGTTTGGTCGGCCTGACTGATTGGGGGATCGCCCTGGCTGGTTTAGCCGCGATCGCGGGGCATGATTTTTCGGCTTTCCTGATGTTTCGAGGAGGAAAAGGGGTTGCGACGACTGGAGGGATATTGTTGGCTCTTGACCCTTTGCTGACCCTGGTCGTGGTTTTCTTTTGGCTATTTAGCTTTTTGGTCGTCCGTTATTTTATTCCGGCGACCGTGCTCGTTATTTGCCTCCTGCCGGCGATATTTTGGCTTGGCTCCTGGGGAATAGAATATATTGTTTTTGCGATCGGCGCGGCAGGGCTGGCTCTCTATGCCCATCGCTTTGATCTCCAACGGTATTTCAGCGGCAAAGAAACGACGATCAGCGAAGCGTTGAAGAATTTAAGAAATAAATAAACAAGAGGTGTTCAAATGCCAATAAATTGGACGGATGGAATGAGCGTTAATGTCAAAGAGATTGATGACCAGCATCAATATTTTTTAAATATGCTCAACGATCTGTATCAGGCGCATTATTTTCGTAAAGAACTGGTGCTTGGTGATGCAGTAAATAAATTGGCCGCTTACGCGAAGCTCCATTTTAGTACCGAAGAAAAGTATTTTGACCAGTTTCATTATGATGGGGCCGAAGAGCACAAGCGGATCCATCGGGATTTGCTGGGCAAGGTCGCGGGATTTGTAGCAAGGTACGAAAGAGGAGAAACTAACATTATTGGTGAGATGGTTGAGTTTTTAGAGGCTTGGCTGGTCGATCATCTGATCATTGAAGATAAAAAATATACGCGATGCTTCAATGAGCACGGTTTATATTAAAAGTCAGACAACTAACGCGATTCTTGAACATAATTCCGAAAAAGTGATAGAATAAGCCAGACAGCGGGGCGTAGCTTAGCTTGGTAGAGCGCACGGTTCGGGACCGTGAGGTCGGAGGTTCAAATCCTCTCGCCCCGATATGTTTACATGGTAGAGCGTCCCGATCGGATCGGGAAGGTCGTCCGCCAAAGGCGGATGGGTGATTTTAATTATTAAACGAGTTGTTTTAATAGCCGCATTAATTTTCTTGTCCGCTTTTTTAGCTTTTGCCGATCCATCAATCTGTCAGAAATTCCCTGGCGGTAAAGTTTCCGGTCGGGGGCCTTTCCCTTATAACTGCCGCTTGATCGATGGGCATATCTGGGCTGGCGGACACCCTTTGAGCCCCAAAAAGTTCGACAATAGCGATGGTCAGGTTTTATCGATCATGAAGTTTCTAAAAGAGATGGGGGTTAAGGACGTTGTTGATCTGGAAAACTCCTCAGCCGCCCAAAAAAGATACGGGAAACTTCTGGCAAAAGCTGGATTGAACCGCTTACATATTCCGATGAGCTCCTCCAAGGTCCCGACCAAAGACGAATGGTCGAAGATTAAGGAAAAAATGAAAGGACCGGTTTATCTCCATTGCCGCTGGGGGGCCGACCGGACCGGCGCGGTCGTCGCCCGCTACTTGATCGAAGACTGCGGTTATTCGACCGTAGAGGCCTGGCGGGCGGTAATTAGCGGAGGCAGCCATGCTGGAGCGCTTGGAGGGTTGAAAAGAAGCCCGGAATACCGCAATTTAATTTTATTTATTTCACCTCAAGCGGCTGGCAACAAAGTATTTAAGGAATATTTTTAAAAGAGCTTGAAGATCCCAAAGATCCCTTCGCGAACGAACTGGATCGCGATGGCGGCGATCAGGATAGCGGAAATTTTGGTCAGGATCAATGACCCGTTCTTCCCCAGAAAACCATAGATCTCGTCGGCGTAATGAAGCACGATCCAGATCAGGACAAAACAAGCGGAGATCGCGCTGAAAGCGACCAGATAGCCGTATGTTTTGAACATGACCAGAGAAGCGGTGATCGCGCCTGGGCCCACCAGCAGCGGGCAGCCGAGCGGAACGATCCCGACGTCTTCTTTGTGTTCGAAGTTGATCCGCCCGCGCAGCATTATTTCAATTGCGATCCAGAAAAGAAGAATGCCGCCGGCGATCCGGAAGTCGTCGAGCGTAATACCAAAAAGCTCAAAGACCGCGGTCCCGGCCAGGAGAAAAAGTATCAAAATAATAAAACCGGTCAGGATAGAAGAGGCAAAAACTGACCGTTTTTCTTTGACGCTCAACCCTTCCGTAAGTCCCATAAAAAAGGGGAGATTGCCCGGGGAGTCGGTGATAATAAAAAGCGCGATTAATGATTTTAAAAAAGGAAAAAAGAAAAGCTCCATGATCTAGCGCATAAAGGGCGGGAGCTCAATGTCGTCTTTGTGGCTGTCTGCGGTTGGTTTTGGCTGGATCGCCTGGTTCTGCCTCGGCCGGATGAACGAGACGCTCTCTTTTTCCCGGTTTTGGACCGACTTGAAACCGGTAGCTATGACCGTAACTAATACTTCCCCCTGGAGCTTCTCGTCGATAGTCGCGCCAAAGATAATATTGGCGTCGGGGTCGCCGGCATTGTAGATAACCTCGGCCGCTTCGTTGACCTCATATAGAGTCAGGTCAGAGCCGCCGGTAACGTTAAAGATGATCCCTTTAGCTCCGGTGATCGTTTCTTCAAGCAGAGGAGAGGCGATCGCTTTTTCGGCCGCTTCAACCGCCCGGTTCTCGCCGCTGCCGCTGCCGATCCCCATCATGGCGGAACCGGCTTCGAACATAATGGTCCGAACGTCAGCGAAATCAAGGTTGATCAGCCCGGGAACAGTGATCAGGTCGGAGATCCCTTTTACCCCCTGGCGGAGAACGTCGTCGGCGATCTTGAACGCTTCGATGATCGATGTTTTTCTCTCGACCACCTGAAGGAGTTTGTCGTTGGGAATGACGATCAGGGCGTCAACTTTTTCCTTGAGGAGGGCGATCCCTGATTCGGCCTGGGAATTACGGACCGGACCCTCGAAGCGGAACGGCCTGGTCACGACTCCAATGGTCAAGCAGCCCAGTTCTTTGGCGACTTCAGCAATGATCGGCGAGGCGCCGGTTCCGGTCCCGCCCCCCATTCCGGCGGTCAAGAAGACCATGTCGGCCCCCTGCAGGGCGAGCTTGACGTCGTCGCGGCTTTCTTCCGCCGCCTTCTGGCCGACTTCAGGGTTGGCGCCGGCCCCAAGACCCCTGGTTAATTTGGCTCCCAGTTGAAGTTTGTGATCGGCCAGAGAAACGCTCAAGGCTTGCAGGTCGGTGTTGGCTGCCCAAAATTCGACGCCAACTACGCCGCTGCTGATCATCCGGTTGACAGCATTAGTTCCGCCGCCGCCAACCCCAAAAACCTTGATCGTCGCGAAGCCTTGACCGCCCATTTGTTCTTCTCCTTGTCAGGGAATTTTCTGCAATTTTAGCATACGTTGTCGGAAAAGCAATCCTCCCCGGGGCCGGGGGAAATGAATTATTTTTTATATTTAATGACCGGTGTTTCCGGGAAACGGACGTCAATATATTCAACTTCGTTCCAGCGCCCGCCGATCAGCGGGAGAAGTCGTTTGACGACGGCGATCTTGGTCTTGATCAGCGTGTCCTGGCCAAGGTTTATCCGGAGGACGTCGTCGAGCAGGATGCTGATCCGGCGATAACTGCCGACCTCCAGGTTGATCCGCCTGGAGCCGAGAAGATGGGCGAGCTCAACGACCGTATCGTTTATTAAGTAGGCAAGTTTTGGCGTGATCCGCCGGTTCCAGGAGATCTCAATGGTCCCCAATCCGGAAATGACCGGAAGTTCGACGCTATTTGCCAGATGAAGGTTCAGGTCGGGTTCATTGTTCAGGATGATCCCTTCCCGGTCGACGATCGTGAATCGCCCGTCAATTACCAGGATCGCGACCGGCTGGCGCTCTTCCACGGAGATCAAGACGGTGGCCGGAGGGCGTCGGCTGATCCGGGATTGTTTTAGGGCGCCAACCTGGTTGAGCCGGTCTCTGGCGGGGCGAAAATTGGCAAAGAAAAGGTTTTGGCCGATCGGCAGGCCGCTTAGTTCGCGCAGTTCCTGCGGACTGATCATGCTGGTCCCTTCGACCGCGATTTCCTGGATATTCCAAATGGAAAGAGAGAAGCCATAGTAGCCAATACCGGTCAGGGCGAGCAGGAAAAACAGGGCGGCGATCGCCCGAAAACGGGACCGCTTTTTCCTAGAACGCGCTTTCAAGGATTTTTTCCACCAATTGATCAAAGGATATCCCGGCGCTTTTGGCTTCGGCCGGCAGGTCGGAATGTTCGGTCATGCCGGGGAGGGAGTTGACCTCGGTGACGTAGGGGATCTGGTCGTGAGAGACGATCATATCGACCCGGGAAACGCCATAACAGCCAAGCACTTTATGAGCGGCCAGGGCGATCTCTTGAGCCTGCCTGTAAAGCGGGTCGGGGAGGCGGGCCGGGATGATGAACTCGGTTAATCCGGTGGTGTATTTAGCCTCAAAATCATAGAATTCTTTTTTAGGGACCAGCTCCAGGATGGGGAGGGCCTGGACGTTTTCTCCCGTGCCAATGATCCCGACGGTGATCTCTTTGCCTTTGATGAATTCCTCGACAAAGAGCTCTTTGTATTCCTTAATGGATTTTACCAGTACGCCTTCTAATCCCTCGCCGTTCTTGAGAATGGCAACGCCAAAGCTGGAGCCTTCGGAAATTGGCTTGATGACAAGCGGAAAGGGGAAGATCCGGCGGATCTTGGCTGCTTCAGTTTTTACGTCGGTTTCCCGGTCGATCGGAAGATAGCGGGGGGTTGGGATATTGGCCGCGTCAAAAAGCCGTTTGGCGGCCAGTTTGTTCATGGCCAGGGCCGAGGCCAGGACCTTGGAGCCGGTATAGGGGATGCCGGCCAATTCCAGCAACCCCTGGACCGCCCCGTCTTCGCCAAACTCTCCGTGCAGAATGTTATAAACCAGGTCGATATTGTTTTTCTTGAGATCGGCTGCCAGATTATCGGTCAGGTCGAGTTTAATGACATTGTACCCCTGGCTTTTCAACGACTCAAAGACCCGTTTGCCGGAGCGGAGCGAGACATCCCTCTCGCGGGAGCGGCCGCCGCACAGGACGGCGATCTTCATTTTTTTGATATTTTTCATACAACCCGCCTCCGGCGGGCAAATTTGATTTTAGCACCGAAAAAAAGTATAATCAATAATCATGACTTACAAGATCACCCTTATACCCGGCGACGGGATCGGTCCGGAGGTTTCGACCGCGGCTAGGCGCTGTGTTGACGCGACCGGCGTCAAGATCGACTGGGAAATTGCCGAAGCCGGGGCCGATGTTATTGCCAAATACGGCACGCCGCTGCCAGGTTCGACATTGGAATCGATCCGCAAGAATAAAATAGCTTTAAAAGGGCCGCTGACCACGCCGATCGGGACCGGTTTCCGTTCGGTTAACGTCGCGATCCGCAAAGAGCTTGACCTTTACGCCTGTCTTCGCCCCTGCAAAACTTTCCAGGGAGTAAGAAGCCGCTTTGAGAGCGTCGACCTGGTCGTAGTCCGCGAAAATACCGAAGACCTTTATGCCGGGATCGAATTTGAAGAGGGGAAACCGGAGACCAGGAAACTGATCGGCGAGATCGAGGCTTTTTCTAAAAAGAAGATCAATCCCGATTCCGGCCTTTCCATTAAACCGATCTCCATTTCGGGGACCAAGCGGATCGTCAAATATGCTTTTGAATATGCGATCAAGCACAACCGGAAGAAAGTGACCGCGGTGACCAAAGCGAACATCATGAAGTTCACCGACGGTCTTTTTTACGCCGCTGCCCGGGAAGTAGCCAGGGAATATGAAGGGAAAATCGAGTACGAAGAGCGGTTGATCGACGCGATCTGCATGCAATTGGTCCAAAATCCGCGCAATTTCGATGTATTAGTGCTGCCTAACTTGTATGGTGATATTATTTCCGACCTCTGCGCCGGTTTGGTGGGGGGGTTGGGGGTCGCGCCGGGGGCTAATTTTGGCAAAGAAATAGCGGTGTTTGAGGCGATCCACGGTTCGGCCCCAAAATACGCCGGCCAGAACAAGGTCAATCCGACTGCTATGGTCCTTTCGGCGGTCCTGATGCTCGACCATCTGGGTGAAAAGGAAGCGGCCGGCAGGCTGGAGAAGGCGGTAGCCAGAGTGATAGCGGAGAAGAAAAGTGTAACTTATGACCTGAAAGCTGACCGGAACGATCCGACCGCTGTTTCGACCTCGCAAATGGCCGACGCGATCATCGCCGCTTTGTAGTTCTCGTTTTTCTGTAGACCCGTTTTTTAGGCCACCTCTTTTTGGTGATTATTTTCTTTTTGACCGGTTTTGGAAAAACGACCTTTTCGCCGGTATACTCTTCATACGCCGCCTGCGAAAGTTTATTGACCAGCAGACGGGCGTTCTTTTTCATAGTGAATCCGTTGGTAAATATGGCCAGAACGTAGTTCCCTGATCTGGTATAAACAATGCCGACATCGTTTAAAATGCTGGTCAGATTGCCAGTTTTATCGGCGATTTTGGTCCCGGGCGGGACTCCCTGCCAAAGTCCCCAACGATAGACCTGATTGCTCATGTATTTTAGCATTTCCGCGGCTGAGGCTTCGCTGAATCCATCCCGCTTCTCGATCCGGCCGACTAAATGGGCCATTTCCAGAGGAGTGGCAAGGTTCCTGTTTTTCAGCGGGGGCTCACGGAGCATGGTTGGGTCGGCAATGACAATATTGGAGAACCCCCTGGTTTCTAGAAATTGGCCAATTTTATCTAAACCAACGTTATTGATGACCATTTTAGTTGCGGTATTATCGGAGCGGGTGATCATCAGCGAGATCAGCCGGCGGAGAGAATAATAGCGTCCGAACTTGGTCCACTGCAGGATCCCGGAGCCGCCAAGTTTGTCTTGCGGCCCGTAGGGGACTTTGGTTTCAAGGTTTATCTCCCCCTTTTCTGCCAGCGCATAGGCGGCCGCCATGACCGGGATCTTACCGACCGAGGCGGTTGGGAATTCAGCTGTTCCGTTGATAGTCAGCTCCTGGCCGCTTTTTAGATCGATAAAAGCGACTCCGACCTTCAGGCCGTGAGGCTTGGTCAGAGCGGAGAAGCG
>JAHJKL010000079.1 GCA_018822365.1 Candidatus Margulisiibacteriota bacterium | reverse complement strand
TCAGGCCGACCGGCGGAGGGATCGTTTTTCATAATGAAGCGGAAGTGACATATTCCCTGGTGATCGCTAAAGATGACCCATCGCTTCCCGCCGGGCTGATCCCGGCCTATAAAAAGATCTCGGAAGCGGTGGTGGCCGGTCTTTCCGGGTTGGGGCTCAAGGCACGGATCAGTCAGGAGCGACAGGTTTATCCTCCAGGCGGACTTTGTTTTAATTATCCGGCTGAATATGAAGTAGTCGTGAATGGAAAAAAAATAGTTGGAAGCGCGCAAAAACGCGGGAAAAAGGCCCTTCTTCAACAGGGATCGATTTTTATCCGTTCGACACCGGTCAAGGATCTTGCCTGCTTAAGGAAAGTGGGGAATGGATTAAATGCGGTCAGTGTCGAAGAAATTATTGGCCGGAAAGTCTCTTTTAATGAAGTAGCCGAAGCGCTGGTAAATGGCTTCCTGAAGGTGTTTAACCCTCTTTTTTAGCCGGCATTTCATTGGGGAGTTCGCTCGGCTTGAGCACCCCCCCGGAAATAACATATTTAAAGGCGGCGTCGATCTTCATATCAAGCAGGATAACCTCTTTGGCCGGGACCATGATCAGGAACCCGGTCGCCGGGGTTGGGGTGTTGGCGATAAAGATATTGATCATCTTCTCCTTTGTTTTGGCCTCGATCTCGGCCGCCGCGTCGGAGGTAATGAAACCGATCGACCAGATCCCTTTTCTGGGGTATTCGATCAGACAGGCCCGCCGGAACTCTTCGGTCCCTTTATGAGCAAAAAGGACATCGTTGATCTGCTTGGCCGAAGCGTAAATATGCTTGACGATCGGGATCTTATAAATGATCTCTTCCCCAAGCTGAAAAAGCTTGGCGCCAAAAATATGGGTAGCCGAATAACCGGAAAGGAAGATCAGCAGAACCGTAACGATCAGTCCAAGGCCGGGGATCGAATGGCCAAGGAGGAGCGTAATAAAATTACCCAGGATCCCATCCAGGAAAGAGAACATGAACCAGAGGAGCCAAATTGTGATCAGGGCCGGGAGAAGGGTGATCAATCCTCTGAAGAAATATCCGCCAATTTTCTGCCACATAATAATAAATTGTATCATCTTGGCTTATAATATGCAATTTGCTATACTCCCTAAATAAGGGGGAGAACATATGACTAGCGCTTATATTTTGATCGAGGCAATGCCGGGGAAAGCTTTGGAATTAACCAATATTATCAGAGAATTGAAAGGGGCAAAAACTGTCCATCTGGTCACCGGTCCATACGATATTATTGCTTTCGTGGAGTCGGCCGACCTTAAAATGATGGGAGAAATGATCGTTCGGAAGATCCAATCAACCGGCCTGGTGGCCAGAACCCTGACCTGTATTACGGTCGAGGAGTAAGCATCCGATTGATCGCCGCCAGATAAGCCTTGGCGCTGGCAATGATAATGTCGGTTGAGGCTCCGTGTCCTCCGTAAATTGTCTCTCCGTCTTTTATCCTAACGGTAACCTCCCCCTGGGCGTCGGTGCCGCCGGTGATCGCCTGAATGATATAGTCGACCAAGTTAGCTTTAACATTGGTTAATTTACCAATTGCCTGGTAGACCGCGTCAACCGGTCCGGCCCCGGTTTCCGTGGTTGAGATCGCTTTTCCTTGATAATTAAGGGAAACTGTTGCCGTGGCCTGTTTTTCGGTTCCGGAAGTGACCTCAATTGAAGCGATCGAATAGATCTCCGGAACGACATAAGCTTCTTCGGCGACGATCGCTTCAATATCGCGATCGTCGACTTCCTTCTTTTGGTCGGCCAGCTTGATGAAATGGACAAAGGCTTTTTCCAGCTTGTCTTTCTCTAAAGAATATCCCATATTTTTCAGTTTATCGGCAAAGGCGTTCCGGCCGGAGTGTTTGCCAAGGACCAGTCGGTTTTGGTTGAGCCCAATATCTTCAGGAAGCATAATTTCATATGTCTCTCTTGCCCGTAAAACACCTGCCTGATGGATCCCGGCCTCGTGGGCAAAAGCGTTGGCGCCGACGATCGCTTTGTTAGGTTGGACCAAAAGACCGGTCAGGTTGCTGACCATCCGGCTGGTCCGATAGATCTCTTTGGTATTGATCCCGGTCGCGCAGTTAAAGTAATCGTGCCTCGTTTTCAGGGTCATGACGATCTCTTCGAGCGAAGCGTTGCCGGCCCGCTCCCCAATGCCGTTAAGGGTGCATTCGACCTGATCCGCCCCGGCTTTGATCGCGGCCAGGGAGTTGATCGTGGCGAGCCCAAGGTCATTGTGGCAATGGACAGAAATAGTAATATTTTTTGCTTTTATCTGCGGAACATTTTTAATGATGTTTTCGATCAACTGTCCGAATTCCCAGGGGGTTGTATAGCCGACGGTATCCGGGACGTTGATGGTAGTGGCGCCGGCATCAATGACCGCGCCGATCACCTTGTAGAGAAATTCATGTTCAGAGCGGCCGGCATCTTCTGGTGAAAATTCAATATCAGGACAGAGCGACCGCGCGTATTTGACCATTTCAACGGCGGTTCCCAGGACCTGCTCAGGGGTCATGCGCAGTTTCTTCTCCATATGAATGGGGGAAGTGGCAAGAAAGACGTGAATCCGCGATTTCCCGCCAACTTTGACCGCTTCCCAGGCCCGGTCGATATCTTCTTTTTTGGCCCTGGCCAAACTGCAAATGACCGGTCCTTTAACCTCCTGAGCGATCATTTTGATCGATTCAAAATCACCAGGCGAGGCGATGGCAAACCCTGCCTCAATGACGTCGACATTTAACTTGGCGAGCTGACGGGCAATTTCCAGCTTTTCTTCAAGATTCAATGAAGCGCCGGGACACTGCTCCCCGTCGCGCAAAGTAGTATCGAAGATCTTGATCTGTCTGGCCATTTTGCATCAGCTCCTTTTATTAATTTTAACATACCGGCCAAATGATGTATACTATTGCCAAAAGCGAGGTTTTATCATGGCAAAAAAATTAAATATTATTGGAGTAATGACCGCGGGAGGGGACGCTCCCGGGATGAACCCGGCGATCAGGGCGGTGGTCAGGACAGCGGTGTTTCATGGGGTTAAAGTATTTGGCGTAGAAAAGGGGTGGTATGGGGCGATCAACGACCATATTCATGAGCTGACGGCGCATTCGGTCAGCGGGATAATCAATCGGGGGGGGACTTTTCTTCATACCAAGCGCTGTCCCGAGTTTAAAGAAAAAAACAATCGGCATAAAGCGGTTATTAATTTCAGGAAATATGGGATCGAGGGGTTGGTCGTTATCGGCGGCGACGGTTCAATGAGGGCGTCGGTCGCTTTGATCAATGACTTTAAACTGCCGATCAATGTCGTTCCCGCCTCGATCGATAATGATATTCCTGGGACCGATTTTACCATTGGTTTTGACACCGCGGTCAACACTGCAATGGAAGCGATCGACAAGATCCGGGATACCGCCGATTCCCACGAGCGGCTTTTTGTGATCGAGGTGATGGGGCGGCATAACGGTTTTATTGCCGCTGATGTGGCGCTGGTTTGCGGCGCCGAGATCGTCATTATCCCGGAAGTGAAGCACAATATAGAAGCCATCGCGGCCAAGATCAACAAAGGACGCCAGAGAGGGAAAGAGAGCTTTATAGTGGTGGTGGCCGAAGGAGCGGAGTCAGGCAGTTCAGTCAGGGATAAGCTTGCCAAACGATTGCCTGACATGGATATTCGGGTTTCGGTCCTGGGACATATTCAAAGAGGGGGATCGCCGAGCGCGTTCTCCAGGGAGTTGGCCGGTAAATTAGGCGCGACCGCGGCCGAACTGCTGATCCACGGAAAATCCGGTCTGCTGGTAGGGACAAAATCTGACCGGGTAAATCCGGTCCCGCTCAACAAAGTTGGTAAATTGATCAAAAAGATCGAACTGGAACAGCTCCGGATCGCGGAAATGCTCTCGGTTTAGCCGGCGAGACGCCGGAGTGTGTTAGGGACAACGGTCTTTAGCTGATGCAATGCCGGCTTGCGCTGTGATTTCGCATTCCGTATCGCCGGGGAAATTAGTTAAGGCGTTATAATAAGCGGATAGCGCGCGGGCGCATTGGTTGTGCCAAAGAAGTTCATCCCCCATGATTACTTGCCAGGAGCAAAGTTGGTTCGGAAACTCCTGATCGCAAAAAAGATTGGTTTTTAACCAATCATAAAACGCCGCGTCCCCCTCATAATATTCAGATAACGTTCTGAATAGTTCACCTCCCAGTTGATACATAGTAAATCCTACAGCGGCATATTCGATGTCGCTAATGTTATGGGCTTTTAGCCAGGAATTTGCCCATGAGCTATTTTCCCATAGGTTGCTAATCTCTTGGTATTTCTTGGCATTTATCAATCCCAGGGTAACATGATGTCCGATTTCGTGCGTGAGAATCGCTTTGTAATAATTATAATCAAATCCGTCCTCATACTTACGGCAGAGAATAATTCCAAGGAAATCAGGGTTTCTATTTTTATATCGCCCGCTAAAGGCGCCCGATCTGCAACCAAGCGTGCCGGGGGCCGTTTCGCTTGGCTTATCTTGTTCTTCGATCCGAATAAAGGATAAGCCATTAACAAATCTGTAATCAATCTCAACCATGACCCTGGCTATCGCGTCTTTTTCTCCCGGTATCTCTATTGCGTCAGAATCATACTCAATTGACAACTCTTGCAGGATTGTTGATGGATATTGACGGCAATCAGTTGAAGGATCAAGTGTTTTTCGGCCGGTCTCAATATTTTGGTTTTCGCCCCCGCAACCGGCATGAAGAGCCAGCGCAAAAACAGCTGTTCTCGTAGTTTTGCCAAACGAACGAGCGCGGCGCGAAATTGATGAGACACTTGGAATAGAAATGATTGTTCTCCTGTATTTACCGTTATATTGTCGTCGGTTTTGGAAAATAATTTCAACCGGAAACTGGAACAGCTCCGGATCGCGGAAATGCAGTCGTCTTAAATAATGGGCAGTCCGGGGACATGGTGCCCCCCCTGATGGGCCAACTCCCCATTAAGAGCATTTAAGTATATTTGGAAGTTATCGTCAAGTATGATCGGCGGTAGAGTTAAAAGGTCCACGTCAACTGTCCCCAATTCTTCGGCAATGATCTTGAGCGGCGTCTTGTTGTCTTTGTTGGAGTTT
>JAHJKL010000078.1 GCA_018822365.1 Candidatus Margulisiibacteriota bacterium | reverse complement strand
CTTTTTAATATTAAAGCCCCCGGCCAAAAACCGGGGGCTTTTTTTATCAAAAACCGCAAGTTTTCCCCATAATATTACGATAAATGTATGTACCGGGTTGATGGAGTTTCTTGTAATAATAAGAGGAGGCAATATTGACCACCCATCCAATAACGAGACAGAACCACACTCAACCAATGCGTCGAGTTGGGGCCACTCAACCGATCAGCGTGTCTCCCTTCAGACAGAACAGGTTTGACCCAATACCCCTGGAGAACTACTCTCTAAATCATGGAGCCAGCTTAAAATTAACTTTTTATCAAGCCGATGGCGGAGAATTGAATTATAGCCTGGTCCGCAATAACGATGCTTTTGAAGTGATCAATTTAAATTACAGGAATATCAATCTTGGCGCGGCATCAGAAGGAAAACCCTTCGCCTTCCTGGACCGTGGGGATAACGAACCGGCCTGTACTATCGTTGTAAATAATAACCTGGTAACCATCCAGAATAGCTCCCTGCATGGGATGACCTGGGAAGAGATCGCCCCTGCCGTTCAAACGATCGGCTTGCGGCCAACAGTTATTGATTATAAACCACTTGATATCCAGAGTTTAGCTCAACATCCGACTAACCCGGCAAAGCTGGTTGAACTGCAAAGGAGCCAGCAGGGAAATTATGCCCCTGGTCTTAACCGCCCTCTTGACGCGGACAACCTCCCCGGCGGTCTGGTCACCTGCCATTTAAAGCCCGGCCAAAAAACCATTGTCATTGGCGACCTGCATGACAATCTGGCCAACTTATTGGCAATTTTAAATCATTATAAAGACGACCTGCGATCTATTGTCCTTGTCTTTGCCGGCGACTTCATTCACGGGGAAAAGCTTGTTATTGAAGTCAACAATATAAAAGATCTTGAAAAAGCGCTCGCTGAAGCGCAAAAACCAGGCATTAACATTACCGACGCGATCGGCAACCTTTTACTTAACCCGACGGTGACCTCGATTACAGTTCAGGGAAATCACGATCAATTGTATGGTAATGAAACATCCAGACTTGCAAAGCAAATCAAATTGATCCACCAAAAAAACGAAATCCCCTTTCCAAGCAAACAAGCGGAAGAATTCAGGCAAGCGCTGGAAGGTGAACGGGGAAAAGATTTTGCCATGAACCTCAATGAGTTCTTCTTTTCACTCCCGGTTGGGATAAAAATAGCTACTGATTCCAGGACCATCATTGTCAGCCATACCCCTATGATCGGTCGCGTCGCCCAGGCAACGGCCAGACAATATTTAGAGGCCAGAGGGATCGAACCGACGATTGAAAATATGATGATCCATGCCAGAGCGATGGACAAACACCTTTTTGGGTCCGGCGAAGACCGGGGAAAGAGCTCCAGAAGCGTCTCCGCCAGTCTGCAATGGAGCCGGCTGGATTCATTTACTGGAAGCATTTCAACAGAAGAGCTGGAAGAAACCAGGGCCGGGTTTGGACAGGATGCCCTGCTCGTTGGCGGCCACACGCCAAATTTTCACCACCAAGATGCGAACGAATCCGCTTATCTCGCCGCCCCCGGTTTTGTGACCTTGATGTCCTGCTACGATAACAATCTAAGCGTGCTGGAAATAGATCATACCGGTCAGGCCATAGTTGTCGATCTTAGGGGTCAGTCGCCGCTTGGCGGGCAATCATTGTAAAACTGAAAAAACGGAGTAGCCATCCGCCTTTCTTCAACCCATTTGTTCAACTGGCCGGTTGACAGGCGAAGCCAATAATTATCGCCAACTTCGGTTTTTTCATCGATCAACGCTTGATCGCCAATCACTGTTACCCTGGTTATCGTCTCGACCGCAATTCCAAAATACTTTTCCAGACTAAAGAGCTTCCAAAGGATTGCCTGACAGGCGTTTCGACTTATCCCCATGACCCCTTCATGTCGAATTCCAAGCAAAGCAAATAATAATCGGCGGCTATTTAACGAGCTGATCTGGTTTAGCTCATTTTTCGCCTGATCATAATAGCTATTTTCTCTTAAGATGCTCCTTCGAAAATGAGCGGTCGGCCGGCCAACCCCAAAAAGCAGATCGGCGCTCTCCCGGGAAAGATATGAAAGTCTCAACCCCATTCTTGGATTCTTAAATGTCCCCAAAAAGTAATCGATCTCCAGGCCGCCGCAATAAAGCATATTGTTATCCGGCCTGGCTTCGGCCAGTTCGTTTTGCAATTTTGGCTTCGCGACTAATAACTTATAAGCCAGGGGGGTAGCCAAAGCAATGCGTCCCATGACATCAGGACGATAAAATACCTGCATTTGCCTGGCCTGGCCGCGCGGCACAAAAGAATAACATTTGCCAATTCTAACTGAAGCTATATGCATAAACTACCTGATCCCTCCAGGCAGTTATCCGTCAAATTAGAGGAGAAATTTCAAACTATTTAATAGTTACCCGGTCTGTTCCGTCTATTTCAATGATCTCGACCTTCACATCTTCTTTTTTAGCGGTCGGGATAACCTTTCCGGTAAAGTCGGGATGGATGGGGAGCTCCCGGTGTCCCCGATCGATCAGCGCCGCCAGCTGGACCTTGGCCGCCCGGCCGTAATCTTTGAGCCCGTCAAGCGCCGCCCGGGCGGTCCGCCCGGCGTAAATAACGTCATCGACCAAAACCACGATTTTTCCGTCAACTTTAAACGGGATATCTGATTTTTTAATTTCAATGTAAGACCCTTTTTCGGTGAGATCGTCGCGGTAAAGGGAAACATCGAGCGAACCGACCGGGACCGTTCCCCCCTCCTGTTGAGTAATGATCTCCGCCAGGCGCCTGGCAATAGGCACTCCGCGCTGCAGCACCCCGACCAGCATAATATCCCCCACCCCTTTGTTCGCTTCAATGATCTGATGGGCGATCCGCTTCAGGGCCCGCCCCATCTCAACCTCGTCCATTACTATCTTGACATTGGGATCGGCTTTCTTGGTCATGACAAATACTCCTTTTAAAAGAATCGGAGGAGGGAGGATTCGAACCCCCGATACCCGTTAAGGTATAATCGTTTTCGAGACGATCGCCTTCAACCACTCGGCCACTCCTCCAAATTCGGAGGGGGAGAGATTCGAACTCTCGGTACGGGTTAACGTACACACGCTTTCCAGGCGTGCTCCTTCAACCACTCGGACACCCCTCCAAAAAAAATTGCGCCCAGTGCGACTCGAACGCACGACCCCTTCCTTCGCAGGGAAGTACTCTATCCATCTGAGCTATGGGCGCGAATTTCAATCATAATAATAACATAAAAACGAGGCATCGGCGAGAAGAAAGAAAAGGAAACCGCGACGATATTGCCGCTGGTTTCCTTTTTTATTTAAATATCACTTGATGAAACGCGACCATCACCGGCCCCAGGACCAGCGAAACGATCGACATGAGTTTGATCAGGATGTTCATTGCCGGACCGCTGGTGTCCTTGAATGGGTCTCCAACCGTATCCCCTACAACCGATGCGGCGTGGACCACGGTCCCCTTCCCTCCCAAATAACCTTCTTCGATCAGCTTTTTGGCGTTATCCCAAATCGCCCCGGAATTAGCGAGCATGATCGCCATAGGGACCCCAACGATCAGGGAGCCGGCCAGCATCCCTCCCAAAGCCTCCCCCCCTAAAAAGAACCCAACGGCCAACGGGATAAGGACCGCCGAGATCCCCGGAACGATCATTTCACGCAAGGCTGCAGAAGTCGCAATGTCAACGCATTGGTCGATCCGCGGTTTGGCTTTTCCTGCCAACAACCCTTTGATCTTGCGGAACTGGCGGCGGACCTCTTCGACCATCTTGTAAGCGGCCCGGCCGACCGCCTGCAGGGTCATCGCCACAAAAACAAAGGGGACCAGCCCGCCGATAAAAAGGCCGATCACCACTTCCGGCTTAAGAATATCTATCGTTTGCAGGTGGACCGTCTGAGTGTAGGCCGTAAAAAGGGCCAGTGCGGTCAAAGCGGCCGAACCGATGGCAAAACCCTTACCGATCGCGGCGGTTGTATTCCCCAGCGAATCAAGCTCATCGGTTATTTTCCTGACTTTGGACGGCAAATGGGCCATGGTCGCTATCCCCCCGGCATTGTCGGCAATCGGCCCATAGGCATCGACCGACATTATCACCCCGATCGTCCCGAGCATTCCGACCGCGGAGATGGCGATCCCGTAAAGTCCGCCAAAATAAAAGGAAACATAGATCGCCACGCAGATCGATAATACCGGCAGAACAGTGCTTCTCATCCCAACCGCGAGTCCGCTGATAATATCGGTCGCTGCGCCGGTCTTGCAGGAGTCGGCGATCCCTTTAAGGACCTTGCCCGAAGTGTAAAACTCACAGATCAGGCCGATAATGCTCCCGACCAGGATCCCGGAAAGGATCGCCCAAAATATCCCCAACTCCCCCACTATAAAAGCGGTCAGATAATATGAGGCGGCAATGAACAAAACGCTGGAAACATAGGTCGCGTTGCGCAGTGCTTTTTGCGGGTCCATCCGGTGGAAGAGCTGGATAAAAACCACCCCGACGATCGAACAGATCGTCCCGGCGGCGATCAGCGCCAGCGGGAGAAGCATCCAACCGGCCTGGTTGGCGATCATCAGGGAACCGATCACCACGGTCGCGGCAACCGCGCCGACGTAGGATTCAAACAGGTCGGCCCCCATCCCCGCCACATCACCGACGTTATCCCCAACCTGGTCGGCAATGACCGCCGGATTGCGCGGATCGTCTTCCGGAATACCGGCTTCAAGCTTGCCAACCAGGTCAGCCCCGACATCGGCCGACTTGGTGTATATCCCTCCGCCAACCCGGGCAAAAAGGGCGATCGACGAAGCCCCCATCGAAAATCCGCTTATTATTATCGCCTTCTCCACAAAGCCCTGGACCAGATAAAAGAGCAGTCCAAGTCCCAGGACCCCGATCGAAGCGACCGCCATCCCCATAACAGCCCCGCCCGAAAACGCGACGTCAAGCGCCAGGGAAGCATCTTTTCTCGCCGCCTGGGTCGTCCGGACATTGGCCCGGGTCGCGGCGTTCATCCCGATCAAACCGGCCATGATCGAACAAAAACCACCCAAGGTATACGCAAGGGCAACGTAAATATTCAGTAAAAAGGCAAGCGCGATAAAGACCACCGCCATAAATATTAAGATCGTCAGGTATTGGCGCTTCAGATAGGCCATCGCCCCCTGATGGATCATGGCGGAAAGTTCATTCATTTTCTCGGTGCCGCGGGGCTGACGAAGGATAAAAACAAACAGATATATGGAAAAAAGCAGACCGACCGCTCCGGCAATTAAAGACCAGGATACTACTCCCATTGTATTGCTCCTTTATGTAGAACTATTGATTTTCTGGCTCATCATAGTACATGTTATAATTCAATTCAACAATGTTTATTATTACGGAACGGCAATATAGCATTATCATGAAACAGGCGCAGGATTGCTGGCCAATGGAAACCGGCGGGTTCCTGGGGGGGCATGACAACAAAATCCTGGGAGTCCTGCCGATCCCCAACAAAAACCCAGGTGACCAGACGACCCAATTTGCCCTGACCGGAGACGACATCGAGCTCGCTTACCGTTTTCTGGTCAAACACAAGCTGGAGTATCTGGGGGTCTATCACACCCATCCGCGCGGCATCCCCTATCCTTCGCCGCAAGACCTGGCCCATAACCAAAAATATCTTTTTATCGTCGGCTTGCAAGACCGGCGCAAACCGGAGCTTTACGCCTGGCGGGTGGAAAACAAGCAGGTCTTCGCGGAAGACATTAAAATTATCAGCGACTTTGGCGCGACGGTTATTGATATCCGCACCGGCCAGCCGAAACTGACCGAAAACTCAGCAAAAGAAGCAGCCGATAAATTAGCACACGATATCGATACCATGATCTCCGGGAAAATGCCCGACTACCCAAAACTTGAACCGGGTGACTGGGACCCGTCCACTTTTAGCACTTATGCGTAAGTTTACAGCCAAACTATTTCCTCTCGCCTTGCTTCTGCTGGTGATAGGCTGCGGCCAGCCGGAGGTCGTCCTGACGGAAG
>JAHJKL010000077.1 GCA_018822365.1 Candidatus Margulisiibacteriota bacterium | reverse complement strand
TGAAAGTTAATTTTAACGGACAGCTTCCTAAAGGAATTTTCTCCAAAGACCTGATCTTGTTCTTTATCGGCCAAATTGGCGCCGATGGCGCGACTTACCTGGCGCTGGAGATCGGCGGCCAGGCGATCAATGAAATGTCGGTCGACGCTCGTTTCACCATTTCCAATATGGCAATCGAATGCGGCGCAAAAGCTGGACTGATGGAAGCCGACGCTAAAGTTTTAGATTGGGTCAAAGAGCGTTCCAAGAAAAAAGCTAACCCTATCACCGCAGATAAAAACGCGATCTACCAGCAGATCGTCGAGATCGACGTCACCAAGCTTGAGCCGCAGATCGCCAAACCGCACACGGTCGACAATGTTTGCGGCTTGACGGAAGTCGCCGGAACCCCGGTCCAACAGGGTTTCATCGGCACCTGCACCAACGGCCGGCTGGAAGATTTCCAGATTGCTGCCAAGATCCTCAAAGGAAAAAAAGTCAAAGACGGTTGCCGCCTGATCATTGCTCCCGCTTCTAAGGATATCCTGATGGCGATGATCAATGACGGGACATACCAAACACTGCTCGATTGCGGAGCCCTCGCCGTCACCCCGGGGTGCGGTCCCTGCGTCGGCACTCACAACGGGGTCCCCTCCGACGGTGAAAATGTCATTTCGACCGCCAACCGGAACTTTCTGGGTCGAATGGGAAATAAAAACGCCTTTATTTATCTGGGCTCGCCAGCCACCGTTGCCGCTTCGATGATCGAAGGCCAAATCGTCGATCCAAGGAAATATTTATGAGCTTAACCGGGAAAGCAAAATTACCGACCAAAAAGATCGTCAACGACATCAACACCGATTACGTCATTTCGGGCCGCTACAAATTCAAGATCCAGGACCCGGTCGAACTGGCAAAACACGTTATGGAAGACCTGGATCCGGAATTTTACTCCCGGCTTGAGAAAGGGGACCTCCTTGTCGCCGGCAGGAACTTTGGCTGCGGCTCATCCCGCGAACAGGCCCCGATGGCGATCAAATACGCCGGGGTCGGCGCGGTCATTGCCAAATCTTTCGCTAGAATTTTTTACCGCAACTGCTTCAACCTCGGCATCCTGGCGATTGAAGCCGACACCGACGGGATCGCCGAAGGGGACCAGCTGGAGATCGATCTCGACGGCGGCAAGATCATCAATAAGACCAAGGGAACTAACATTAAAATCGCCCCTCTGCCGAAAACTATGCAAACCCTGCTCGCCGACGGCGGGCTGGTTGAACACTTCAAAAAGCACGGCGGCTTCAAGATCTAACCGCTATTTGTTATAATTACAGCCATGTATTATTACGACTGGACCCTTATCCTGCTTCTCCCCGCGATGATTCTCGCTTTTTACGCGCAGTTCAAGGTTAAATCGACTTTTGCCAAATACTCCAACGTCTCTTCCCGGAAAGGGATAACGGGAGCGTCAGCTGCCCAAAGCATCCTTAACTCTGCCGGGCTGGCGGAGGTTGCGGTCAAAGAAACGCCCGGCGAGTTAAGCGATCATTACGACCCAAGAGACAAAACACTTTATCTTTCGCAAGAGGTCTATCGTAGCACTTCGGTCGCTTCGCTGGGAGTTGCTGCCCACGAAGCCGGTCATGCGGTCCAGGATGCCAGGTCTTATGCGCCCCTAAAAATGCGGAACGGCATGGTCCCGATCTCCAACCTTGGGACAACGCTCGCCTTCCCGCTTTTTTTTCTGGGAATTCTTTTCAGCTATAAGCCGCTTATGGATATCGGGATCGTCTTTTTTTCGCTGGCGGTCTTTTTCTCGGTCGTCACCCTGCCGGTCGAATTTGACGCAAGCCGACGGGCAATCAAAGTTCTGGCCGAAGGCGGCTACCTGACGGAGGCAGAAGTCCCGATGGCCCGCTCGGTCCTGAACGCCGCCGCCCTGACCTATATCGCCGCTGCCGCCATGGCGATCCTCAACCTGGTCCGGCTGCTCGCCCTGCGCAATCAGCGGGATTAGTGCTCTACTTATTCGGCCCGACTGCCGTCGGCAAAACCAGCTTATCGATCGAACTCGCCAAACAAATTAACGGCGAAATAATCTCCGCCGATTCGATGCAGGTTTACAGAGGAATGGATATCGGGACCGCCAAACCGACCGCCGAAGAACGGCAGGGGGTGCCGCATCACCTCATCGACATCCGAGACCCAGGCGATGAGTGGACCGTCTCCGACTTTGTCGGCGAGTGCTCCAGGATATCGGCCGAGGTGAAGCGCAAAGGGAAAACCCCGATCATTGTCGGGGGGACCGGCCTCTATCTCTGGTCGCTTATTGAGGGTTTTGCTTTCCCGATCACTCCATCTGACAAAGAACTGCGAGCCAGGCTGGAAACAATTCCGACTACCACACTCTACTCTCAACTTTCTACTATCGATCCGGTTGCCGCCGCGAAAATCCACCTTAACGATAAAAAGAGGCTTACGCGGGCGCTCGAAGTCTTTGAGCTGACCGGCCAGCCGATCTCGGAACTGCAGAAATTGCGGATTGAGGAACCGCAACGTTCAGTCACAGTTTCCAAATACAATCTCTTTTGCCTCACCCTCCCCCGCGAACAGCTTTATGAACGGATCAATCAGCGGGTCGACCGGATGATCGCCTGCGGTTTGATCGCCGAGGTTAAATCTTTATTAGCCAAAGGGTACAAAAGGGAGCTCCCAGCGCTACAGGGACTAGGCTATAAAGAGGTGATCGACTATTTAAATGGCGGCTACCCGACTGAAGCGGCAATGATCGAGGAGCTAAAAAAGAGAACTCGTAATTTTGCCCGCCGTCAACTCACCTGGTTCCGGAGGTTCAAGGGGACAATCTGGCTCGACGCCCAGGACCAATCCGCCGCTCTCAAGGCAATCTCTAATAATCTATCTGAAAACCGGTAAACTCGCCGGTTGCCGGCTCCCAGTAAAATTCCTCTTTTTGGATCCGTCGTTTAAATATCCGGCTAAGCGCGGAAGTATATTGCGCTATCGCCTCTTCTTCCCCTTCAACAACCAGCTCCACCTTTTCACCCGGCAAATTCTTGACCCAGCCGACAACGGGAAACTTCCCCGCCTGGTCGACCGCCGTGTAACGAAACCCCACTCCCTGCACCCGACCGGAATAGACAACATGAGCGCGCTTCATCATGCTCTGCATTATAACAAACTCCCCATTTTTCCGCGTTAGCGGATGGTGGGTGAGGGCGTGTTGACGACCACAAGAAAATAAGCGATAATAGAGTAATGCCAAGACAAAGACAACAAGAGATTAAGCGGCGCCAAAAACGGGCTAAAGAAGCCAAGAGAAAAAAGGGCCTGCTGAAAAAACGCTCCTAAATTGCTTCTCTAACCAAGACCGCTATTGATTCAATGTGAAGAGTGTGCGGGAACATATCAACCGGTTGCACGACCTGGGTCTTATATCCATTATTCTCCAATAGCCGCAGGTCCCGCACCAGGCTTTCCGGCCCGCAGGAAACATAAATTATCTTCTTGGCCCCGGACCTGACAACGCTTTTAAGGACCTGTTCCGAACACCCGCCGCGCGGCGGATCCAGAACAACAACATCGGCCTTTTTCGGCATAAGCTGCTCAACCTTTCCCAGCTTCATCTCAACCTTCACAAAATTGTTCAATTTAATGTTCTCCAGCGCGTCTTTGACCGCCGGGGCGCACTCTTCGATCCCGACAACTTCGCTGGCTTTTGTTGAAAGCCAAAAAGCTACCGGGCCGATTCCCGCGTAGGCATCAACGACCAACTCTCGTCCAGTCAAGGCCGCCAGCTCTTTAACTTTGTCATAAAGCTTGACCGCTTGGACCGGATTGACCTGGTAAAAAGACGGGAGCTGGACCTTAAAAATGTATTTGCCTAGTTTGTCTTTAATAAAGGTCCCGCCAAATAAAGAGTTGAACTTTTCGCCTAAAATAACGTTGTTCTTATGGTTGTTAATGTTCTGGACGATCCCGATGATCCGCCGTTTTTCTTCGTATTTTGGATAGTCCTGATGCCGGGCGACCAGGCGATGCATCAGCCGCTCCTGCTTCTTGATCTCGCTGGCTACCGTAAAGCCGGCGGGAAGCCCCCTCCCATTAACCACGATGCCAAGCAAGATCTCGTTGGTCGCGAACGCGCTCCGGCCGATAAAGTGGCGCAGGACCCCTTGCCCGCTCTTTTCGTCATAAGCGGAAAGGCCGCGCTCTTCAAAGATCTTGTGGGCGATCTGGGCGATCTCGGTCAGGAACGGGTCCTGGGTATAGCATTCTTTAATATTGACCACTTCATGGGTCCGTCTTTTGAAATATCCCATCTGCAGACGGCCATTTTGAGAGCGGATCGGAAACTGGATCTTGTTCCGGTAGAACCAGGGGTCGTCCATCCCGATCGTCGGCTCAACCTTGACCCCATTGATCCCCTGCTCCGCCAAACGATCAACAACCTCTTCCCGTTTTAACTCCAGCTGGAGCGGATATGGGATATCCTGCAGCTGACAACCGCCGCATGTCCCAAAATAAGGACAACGGGGTTCGATCCGTTCTTTAATATCTTTTAATTTTTCTTCCATATTGTTCATTATACCTTACTATTATCTTTCCTCTTTATCCGGCTTAAATTTCAACGTCATTGAAATTCGGCCCGCTGTCGTCCGACATATAAGTGCATGAAAAAAACAAGTTTTGATCGTCCGACCCGGGTTGCCTTTCCGCCTTTCAACGGTCGGCGCATCATTAAATACGGCAACCCGAACCACCTGACCGCCGCGGCCAGATCGACCTGGGGAGATCAATTATACTCTAAAAATATGGGTTTCTTTGCCCGTGCTTGGCAAGCCTCTCAGCTCCTCCAGGATAAAGCGCATCAGGCCGGTCAGCGAAGCAGTTTTAGCCTCGGTAAGTTTTATGCCGCGGCAACTCTGGCCGTTAAAGCTCACGTCAACCAGGACGGAGGACCAATCCTTAGGAAATCAGGCGAACTCTACGTTTACCATATGCTAAGGATTATCGAACGATTAACGGAAACAGACGCTCCTTATCTTGGAGGAGACGCTTATGTCGCCGTTTGGCTGCACGACACCCTGGAAGACACCTCTTTGAGTGCAGAGGAGATCGGCATGGTTTTCGGTGAGCGGACCAAAGGGATAGTCCAGGCCCTTTCGAATTTAAAGACCGGAAAACAGGAAACCAAGCTTCAGCAGGCCGAGCGGTATGAGCCGCTATTCATCCGGGCGGCAATGCGGTTCATGGAATCCATATATATTAAAATGGCTGATCTTGACGACTATTTCGACACTTGTAAAAAACTGAGCCCGGAAAGCAAGTTCTACCATTTTCGGTTCGTCGATGAAGTGATTTTTCCGCTGGCGGTCGCGGTCGTCGGGGCCAGAGCAATGGCCCTGAACGTGGCCAACAAAGCCCTTAAAATCGCCCATCCAACCGATTTTTCTGACTTACAAAATATACTCGAAACAGCGATCCCCGGTCCAATCCTTCAAAAATATCGCCTCTCGATCGTTGACCAGCTTTTGGCCAAAGGATTAAATGTCGAGGCCCAGGTTGCCATCCGGACCCCTTATGAAATGTTTGTCAAATACCGCGCGGAAGCGGCCGAAGCGAAATGGAATTTTTCGGTCCTTAAAAAACGCCTTGAACACTACGAACTGCCTCCCATTGCCGGGCCATTTAGATATTATTTTTCCGGACGCAACCTATTCTTTATCGATGTGATGACCGAAGATGAGGCCGCCTGCTATCAAGTCCGGGCTCTTCTGGCCAAGGGCGGCGCGACCGGCGGTTCGATCCTCCCGGAAAGGAGCCGCGACTTTATCGTCAACCAAAAACCGAACGGCTATCGCGCCCTCCACGATGAATTTAAAGGGGAAATTGAGCTCCGCCTCCGGATCTTTTCTCGGGAAATGAACTTGACCAACCGTCTTGGACTGGCGGCTGTAAGCCTGTCTGCCTCCGGCATGGCCTCTCTGTCGTCACCGTTGCTGTCAGAATCAAGCCTGGAACTCACCCAAAGGGCCGACCGTGAAGGACGGCGGCATCTCCTGCAAAGGCTTCCCCATATGAGAGAAGTCGAGGTCGGGGTAAAATCAGTCAGAGGACATCTCCGGCAAAATAGATCGCGTCACGCGCTGATCGACCAGCGGAGTACCTGGTTTGATCTGGCGGCCGCGTGTGATCCCGGCTATCCCTTAAGGCTGGTTAGCGGGGAATGGGAAGGTCGCGTTTTTGGCGGAGGGAAGCTTGGCGAAGTTTTTCAATGGTTCTCCGGACAAAATGTTTCCCTGACTTTGGCGACGAGCGGCGTGGGCCACGATCTTTTTTCTTTGATCCGTGAACCAAACTTATTGAGCCAGGTTAAAACCCATATTTCCCGCCTTCCCTTCCGACAACAGGTCAACCTGGGAAAAAAGATGATCGTTCAGGCGACCGTGGAAGCGCGGAGAAATGGGATAAAGATTTTTAGCTATTCTGATTTACACGGTGAATTGTTGGACGATCTCGATCGCTCCGGCTGGTTTCAAAAAGGGGTGACAATTCTCGAGGACATCCATAATACCAGTTGGGCTTCAGCCGATGATTTTTATCGCCAAATCGCGAGCGGCGCTATTCCGCTCCATCAGGCAATGGGGGCCTTTTATTCTGGTTATAACGATTTGCCGTTTTAACCGTAAATCGAATCCCGAAATTGCTTGGCCTTGGCCAGTTCTTCCCTGATCTTCTCGCCATTTCCTTCTTTGATCAATCCTTCCAGAGAAGACAAAGACCGCTTGAAGGCGCCGATCATTTTCAGGACCGCTTTTTTGTTGGTGGTGAACATATCGACCCCTAGGATAGGGTCGCCGGAAACGATCCTGGTTGCATCGCGAAAACCGGAAGCAGCGCATTGGGCCATGGTCGCGCGTTCTGCTTCTCCCGCCACCGCGTTAACCAGCGCCGCCGCGACCGCCAAGGGGGCATGACTGATCGCCGCTACGACCAGGTCGTGAGCTTTTGGCTCCATCTCCAATGGTTTGGCGCCCATTGACCGGACAACCTCGGCTACTTTGTCCAAAGCCCGCTGGCTGGTCCTGGAGGTCCGGGTCAGGGCCCAGGTCCGGCCGTAAAAGAGACCTGCTTCGGCCGCATCAATTTTAAATCGCTCTTTACCCGCCAAGGGATGGCCGCCAACATAATAAACCCCTTTGGGCATTAACTTTTCCAATTGGGAAACGATCTCATATTTTGAGCTGCCAACGTCGCTAACGATCGCCCCTTTTTTTAGTTGCGGGGCGACCTCTGAAACAACGGGAACGATCAGATTGATCGGAGTGCAGATAAAGACCAGGTCGGCATCATTAACCCCTTGCAGATGATCAGTCGTCCCCTCGTCGATCGCGCCAAGCGCGAGCGCCTTTTCTATGGTTTTTTCGTCACGGGGGACCCCGATCACTTTATGCCCGCCACTTTTTTTCAATGCCAAACCAAGCGAGCCACCGATCAAACCAAGCCCGATAATTGCTATTCTCATGTGTCTCCTCTACTTAAATAAATATGTCAGAAGCTCGTGGCCATGCTTTATTTTGAACTTCGATTTCCTGATCTGTCTTTCGCTATAACCTTTGATCCGCGCCGAACAAAGCTTGTTGTACGAGGAAAAGATCGCAAAGGGGACCGGATCAGCGGTATGGGTCATATATTTGATCGGTGTAGGATGGTCCGGCAGGACCAGGATCTTGGCATTGATCTTTTTTAAGCGGATCTTTTCCAGGATCGGCCCGACCACCAACCGGTCAAAATCCTCGATCGCCCGGATCTTGTGCCTGACATCTCCTTCATGCCCCGCTTCATCCGGCGCCTCGACATGGACAAAAACAACCTCATGCCGCTTAATAGCGTTAATGGCATATTTTGCCTTCCCGGAATAATTGGTATCCAGGTAGCCGGTCGCCCCCGGCACATTGATCACTTCCATGCCGGTGATCAGGCCAAGTCCTTTCAATAAGTGGACCGCAGTGATCACCGCGCCGCTTTTCTTGTATTTTCCGGAAAAGGACTCAATTCTCGGCTGGCCTCCCTGTCCCCATGGCCAAATGATCGTCGCCTTTGACCTGATCTTGCGTAAGATCAATTCACTTTCGTTAATTATAGAAAGAAGCGTCTCTTCTCCTCTACCTTTCGGCAAATATGACCCGATCTTTTTGCCCGAAATATCGTGCGGCGGGGTGGTTTTTATTCCCACCAGCCTTTGCATCTCTCCGCCGCTCAAATTTCGGAAAACCAGAAGGTTCCGATAGCTAAGCCCGGGGATAAACTCAATATTTTTAGACCCGATCTTCTTATTGAGCTCTCTAAACACCCGCTTCGCATCTTCGGTAGAAATATGCCCGGCGGTAAAGTCGGCCATTGTTCCATTTTTAACTGTTACCAGGTTGCAGCGGAAAGCAATATCCTTTTCTCCCAGCTTCACGCCCAAGCTGGCCGCCTCCAGCGGCCCCCGGCCGGTATAGCCTTTTTTGGGGTCGTAGCCAAAAATGCTCATCGCCGCGACATCAGACCCCGGGATCATCCCGGTCGGAACGTTTTTTGTCCAACCGCAAACGCCATATTGGGCAATATAGTCCAGGTTCGGGGTTTTCGCTGCTTCCAGGGGCGTTTTGCCGCCAAGCGCTTTGAGCGGCAGATCGGACATTCCATCACCGATTACTACGAAGTATTTCATTAAGCGTTGACACTCCTTTGCTGGCCGCGGCGGCGCTGGTTGATCGGGTAAGCTTTAACAATTGATTTTCCAGCATCAACTTTGCTTTTTCCACCTCGACTAATTTCTTTTTCAACTCTTCTGGTTTGTCCTCGTTGCTAACTTCGATATGGAGCTTGTTAATAATATTTTCCTTCATCGTCTTGTTAATTTGCGGGACCATTCTCTTGGCGATCGGAAAAGCCCATTGATACGCCGAAACCGATATTTTTGTCATAAAAGCTTCGCTCATATCTTTTTTAAACCCGACCGGCAAAGCCAAAGATAACAATAACTGCAAAATAAGCCCCGCCACCAACATTCCCCGCCCCCCTCCAACAACGGCTCCCAGCGCCCGATCAACCGGGCCAAGCACCGTTATAGTGACAATTGTTTTAAGTACCAGGCCGAGCAACAGCTCAAGTACTATCAAGACAATCAGCCAGATAAAAATGAAGGTCAGGATCGTGGCAATGTTTAAATAGTCTTTATAGATCGCTGAATAATTGGCAAAGAACTCAATGACCCCGGCTGCGGCAAAAAGCGCCAGGAAAAAAGCCGCTACTCCGCCAAGGGACCTGGCAAATCCATCGCGCACTCCAAGTAGAATGAAGCCAACGACAAAAAGCCCGATGATCAGGTCAGCCATACTACCCCTTTGCTAGTTCCGCTTTTAGGTCCTTTAGCTTTTGTTTCAATCCAGGATACTTCAAAGCCAATATTTGCGCCGCCAGGATCGCCGCGTTTTTAGCCCCATCGATCGCCACTGTAGCTACCGGCACTCCGGCCGGCATCTGAACAATGGCAAATAAGGCGTCGTGGCCTGAAAGAGTGGGCGAATGCAAGGGTAAGCCGATTACCGGCAAGGTGGTGTGGGCCGCGACCACGCCCGGGAGGGCTGCGGCCATGCCGGCAGCGGCAATGATCAGGTCATATTTCCCTTCCGCGGCAACCGCGTATTCTTCAACAATTTTCGGCGTGCGGTGGGCAGAAGCAACGGTTACTTCATACTCAATACCGAACAAGGCAAGCTGTTTTTCCGTTTTCTCTACGACCGGCAGGTCTGACTTACTCCCGAGAATAATCCCTACTTTTGGCATTTTCCCTCCTAAATTAAGCCGGCGTCACCGTCATTATCTTGCGCGCCTGGTCGGGGTATTTGGCCACAAAAAGCAACTCGTCCTTGGTCAGAGGCTTCTGGGTATGTACATTGGCATAGCGAGCCAATTCCAGCACTCGCTCCGCTTCTTTCTCATCCTTGAATTCGATCTCCAGCTTGCCGAAAACATTATAAAAACCTTTGATCCCGCTATATTCACCGACTGTTATTTGGCGGCCGGTCTCAACCAGTTCGGCCTCGCCGCGGCCCAATTCTTCGTAGTCATAAAGCTCGTAGTTGCGGCGGTCTTTTAGCGCCCCATCGGCGTGGATCCCCGATTCGTGAGCGAACGCGTTGGCTCCTACTCCTACCTGATTGACCGGCAATGGAATATTGAAAGCATATGAGGCGTATTTCGCGATATGCCAGGCTTTGTTTAAATTGACCCCTTCCGGAAATAGATTTTTTCCCTTTAAGCCGCTCGCGTATTTAAGCGCGAGCAAGACGGAAAGCATATCGGCATTTCCCGCTCTTTCCCCGACGCCATTAACGGTCGTATTGATGAAGGCGTCCTGGCCGCCATCGATCGCCCCTTTCGCTCCCATGACCGAACAGGCGACCGCCATTCCCAGGTCGTTGTGGCAATGGAGCTCGATCGGCATTTTGATCTCCTGAGCAAGAGTTTTAATTCTCTCATAAATGGTCTGCGGGTCATCGGCGCCCAACGTATCGCAATAGCGCAATCGTTTAGCCCCTTTCGCTTTAGCCGCCTTGCCAAATTTAATCAAAAATTCCAGGTTTGTCCTGGAAGCATCTTCGGCATTTACCCCGACCGATTCGGCTCCATAGCCATATGCGGACTCAACCGCCTCCCCCATGCTCGCTATGATCGAGTTCTCATCCATTTTGCCCATGAACTTTCCGGTCAGCATGATCGCCGAGGTCGACATCGACAGATTGATATGTTTGAGCTTGGGAACCAGCTTAAAAGAAAGGTCAACGTCCTTTTTGATCGCCCTGGCCCAGCCTTCAAGCCTGATCGGAGCCAACGCTCCCAGCTCGGCCAGCTCAAGGTTCGCATTTAGGTAGTTGGTCTCATGTTTGGTGAAGGGAAATCCAAATTCGGACTGAAAGACCCCCATCTCATTTAAGAGCATATTGATGATCGTCTTTTCCAGTTTGGCCATTCCGATCCGTGCGGTTTGCACCCCGTCGCGGTTAGTTACGTCTAATATATATACTTTCGGCATATTTTACTCCCTCCTGATTGAATTATAGCTTAACTGTTCCTCTTACACAAGTTTTCTCGTCAAGGCAAGGCGAACATGTTATACTATTTTTATCATGCGCAAATTAATTGGGCTGGTGGGTTATCCGTTAGGGCACAGCGTCTCGCCGGCAATGCACAATGCCGCGTTCAAAGCTTTGAATATCGACTATGAATACGTCCCTTTCGAGGTTGATCAGTATGACCTCCCCCAGTCGGTTGCCGGCCTGCGGGCGCTGCACATTGCCGGGTTTAACGTCACCGTTCCCCACAAAGAGACCATTGTTCCTCTGCTGGACGACGTAACCAAATTGGCCCAGGTTATCGGCGCGGTCAATACCGTCCAAAACCAGGACGGGACATTGATTGGATACAATACTGATGGGCCGGGTTTTCTTGAATCATTAAGGGAAGATGCGGGTTTTGATCCCCGGGGAAAAGAAGTTGTTATTCTGGGGGCGGGCGGAGCGAGCCGGGCAGTCACAATTATGCTGACGGAAGCCAAGGTTAGGTCGCTCGTTATCGCCGACCTGGATGAAGACAAGGCAAAGATGCTGGCCTCGCAGGCGGGCTCATTTTCCAAGGTCCCCTGTCGGCATTCCGCCTTAGATAGCTCCGACCTCAACCGGGCGATCGCTTCGGCGGATCTATTGGTTAATACTACGCCGGTCGGCATGTCCCCTAAAGCAGGTTTTTCTCCATTACCAGCCGACACAGCACTTAACCCAAAAACATTAATTTATGACTTAGTTTACAATCCGGCCGAGACCGCATTTATAAAACAGGCAAAAAAGAACGGTTGCAAAACCTGCTCCGGGTTAGGGATGCTGGTTAGACAGGGAGGGCTTGCCTTTACAATTTTTACTGGCGAAGAACCGCCGCTAGAGGTTATGTGGGAGGCGGCACGGAACGGCCTGAAAAGCTGAAAAACTTCTCCGCCATTTCTTTGATCTTGTCAAACATCGCAAGAACAACGGAACGCGGATCAAACCTGGAACAGCTAAGGCAGGCCCTATATTTTATTTGCGGGGCGGAACATATTTCTCCATCATAAAACAAACATTTTTTATTTGTTTTCTTTGGTAGATACACACTGATCTCTTGCGTGTTTTCAATCTTATAAGTTTGCATTTTCCCTTCTTTCAATTGTTTTTCGCCATTCATTGAAGTTAATTTCAAGCTTTTTGTTTTGGCAATAAAATTGCTGGCATCCTTTTTATGGAACAACAAAATACCCCGGAGCTTCTTGAGGAAATATTCCATAAAGCGGTCTCTCTGGCCGCATCCGATATTCACCTGGAGCCGCGCGACGACTTTCTCCGGGTCCGCTATCGGATCGACGGACTTTTGGTTGATGGCAACCCGGTCAACAAAACAAAACAGCCCCCACTACTCTCCAGGTTAAAGCTCCTTTGCGACCTTGATATCGGGGAAACCAGGCTGCCACAGGATGGCCGAAGCGAACTTCGGATCGCAAAACAGCTTTTTGACCTGCGAACTTCTATCCTGCCAACTATTCACGGCGAAAAAGCAGTTGTCAGACTTCTGCCGCGACGCCAGGCGCAAGTTAAACTGAACGAACTGGGCATGAATGAAAATTCTTTTGCCGCCTATCTCTCGATCATTGAGCGGCGGCAGGGACTTGTGTTAATAACCGGCCCGACCGGATCAGGAAAAACCACCACCCTCTATGCCACTCTTTCCTTTCTTAACAACAAAGAAACAAATATCATGACCATCGAGGAGCCGGTTGAATACCAGCTCCCCGGCATCAATCAGGTCCAGGTCAACAATAAATCCGGCCTGACTTTTTCCCGCGGCTTGCGCAGTATTCTCCGGCAAGACCCGGACATCATCATGGTAGGGGAGATCCGTGACCAGGAAACGGCCAGAATTGCCATTCAAGCCGCTTTGACCGGTCATCAGGTTTTTTCAACATTACATACCAACAGCGCCTCGGCGGCTGTCGAAAGATTGGTCGAGATAGGAATAGAACCTTACCTGGTTAAAGCAACCGTGGCTGGTGTCGTCGCACAACGACTGGTCCGCAAGAAAACTTCGGATGGCTATCTGGGGAGGGTCGGCCTTTTCGAGGTTTTAGTCGGCTCAAGCGCCGGGCCTGATTTCCGGCCGCTCATTGAAGATGCTCGAGAAAAACTCATCAATGGCTTAACCGATGAAATTGAGGTCGCCCGGGTCATGGGCTTTTGATATACTTACATTGATGATCATTATTAGGTTGTTGCACAATCTTGTCCTGTTCCTGGCGATCTTTTTTGCCTTTTTTCTGGCTTCATTCATTACGTTCTTTTTCGTTCCTTTTTACCGCGACAAGCATTATCCTTTTCAGGTCGCCGCCAAATACTGGTCAAAAATGATCATCCTGCTGTCTGGTTCGCAGCTCAAGGTCTCCGGCCTGGAAAATATTCCGAAAGGGGCGCTAATGATCGCCGCTAATCACCAGGGGGCGGCTGATATCCCGATCGTCCTTGGCGGTTTGCCGGTCACCTTTTTATTTGCCATTAAGAAAGAGCTGTTCAATATCCCGATCTTTGGCTGGTACCTGAAAATGGCCGGCTATTTTCCGGTCAACCGGGAAATGGTCTTGAACGCTTATAAGCTGGTCGATAAAATGGTTTCATTATTAAAACAAGGAGATCGGATCCTTATCTTTCCGGAAGGGACCAGGAGCCGGGACGGTTCTTTGGGGAACTTCAAGCGAGGGAGTTTGCTGGCGGCGTTAAAAGCCGAGGTGCCGGTTCTGCCGGTAGCGATCTCCGGTAGCTATAATATTTTGCCAAAAGGAGCCAAGCTGTTTTCTTCAGCTAAAGTCAACCTCTCTGTCGGCAAACCTGTTTATTTTACCAATGAAGCAGAATATGAGGCCAAGCTGGCGGAAGTTCGTCAATCTATTGCAGATATGCTGAAAGCGCCTCTCTGACCGTTCCGACTTCTTCCAGGTTGAGCTTGGTTTTTGCTTTGCTCCCTTTGGGAATAACCGCTGTTTTAAAGCCGAGCTTCTCCGCTTCTTTTAGTCTCTTTTCAATGCTGCTGATCGAACGGATCTCGCCCGCCAGTCCAATTTCTCCAGCCGCCATGGTGGCAAAGTCGATCGGCTTTGACCGATAGCATGAAGCAATTGCCAGCGCGATCGGCAGATCTATGGCCGGTTCGTAAACCCTAACCCCGCCAGCCGCGTTAACATAAACATCCGAAGCGGACAGTTTCATGCCAAGCTGTCGTTCCAATACCGCAAGTATTATCGCGACCCGGTTTTGGTCGACCCCGGTCACTTTTCTGGCCGGATATGCCATTTTAGTCGGAGCGACTAGCGCCTGGATCTCGACCAGCAGCGGACGGCTCCCTTCAATTGCCGCAGTTACAACCGACCCTGAAGCCCCCTTTGGCCTTTCCGATAAAAATACTTCGGAAGGATTCTCAACTTCTATCAAGCCGGTCTCTTTCATCTCAAATATCCCGATCTCATTAGTCGACCCAAACCGGTTTTTGATCGCCCGCAGCAGCCGGTATTGCTTGTGCTTTTCTCCTTCAAAGTATAAAACGGTGTCAACCACATGCTCTAAAACCCGGGGACCAGCGATCATCCCGTCTTTGGTCACATGGCCAACAATAACGATCGGGATGCCAGTTGCTTTGGCGATCCCAACCAGGTAAGCAGCACACTCTCTGACCTGAGCGACCGAGCCTGGCGCCGACTGAACTTCTTCCCGATAAAGGGTTTGGATTGAATCAACAATTACGCAGCCTGGTTTTACCTGCTCTATTCTTTTTTCAATATTTATCAAGCTGGTTTCCGGCAATAAAATAAGATCTTTTGTCGTCGCTCCCAGCCGTTCCGCCCTCATCCTGATCTGCCTGGGAGACTCTTCTCCGCTTATGTATAATACTTTAGTTTTCCGGCTTAGCGACTCGGCAACCTGGAGCATCAGGGTTGATTTACCGATCCCGGGTTCGCCTGATATTAGGGATGCCGAGCCAGGAACGATCCCTCCCCCCAAAACCCGATCAAGCTCCCGAAGGCCTGTTAAGACCCGGTCTTCTGCCTGATAACTGACATCAGTTATTGGGACCGGTTCGGCCGCTTTTAAGGCTGCTGGTTTATTTGGAGTTTGAACTATTGGGGCTTCTTCGTGCAGGCTGTTCCATTCGCCGCAACTTGGGCACTGACCTTGCCAGCGCGGAAAACCCTGGCCGCACGAGCCGCACATATAAAGAATTTCATTTTTCGGCATAGTTACGCCGAGGCGCTCTCGAGTTTGCGGATTTTCAGCGATGATTTACCGGTAAAAAAGATCTCCTTGTCTTTCAGATCAGCCTTGATACTTGTCCCATAGGGAAATTTACCTTTTAAGACTTCTTCAGAAAGCTTATCTTCTATGTGCTCTTCGATCGAGCGGCGCAGCGGCCTGGCTCCGAGCTTTGGGTCATAGCCCTGATCGACCAAGAAGACCTTCGATTTTTTGGTTAGGTTGATCGATAGCCCTTTTTCGGTCAAACGGTCGTTGATATCGCCGATCATAATATCAATGATCAACAGCAGGTCTTCTTTGGAAAGGGGGTGGAAAACGATCTTTTCGTCGACCCGGTTCAGGAATTCCGGTTTAAAGCTTTTTTTAAGCTCTTCCAGGACCACATCCTTCATCTTGCCGTAACTGGCGCCGGCATCCGCCCTGGTCACAAAACCGATCGAGCTTTCTTTTTGGATCAGCGCCGCGCCAACATTGCTGGTCATGATAATAACTGTATTCTTAAAGTCGATCTGGTGCCCCTGCGCGTCGGTCACATGTCCCTCATCCAGCACCTGTAGAAGCAGGTTCATCACGTCCGGATGGGCCTTTTCGATCTCATCAAACAGAACCACGGAATGCGGCCGACGGCGGACCGGCTCGGTCAATTGCCCCCCCTCGCCAAAACCAACATATCCGGGAGGTGAGCCAACCAGCCGCGAGGTAGTGTGCGACTCAAGATATTCAGACATATCGATCCGGATCAAGGCTTCGGTATCGCCAAAAAGGAATTCGGCCAGCCTTTTTGCCAGCTCAGTTTTTCCAACCCCGGACGGGCCAAGGAAAACAAATGAACCGATCGGCCTTTTAGGGTCTTTTAGCCCGGCTCTGGCCCGGCGGATCGATTTGGCAATAACGGTTATCGCTTCCTCCTGGCCAACCACCCGCTGCCGGAGGGTCTCTTCCAGTTTAAATAAACGCTCGGTCTCTTCCTGGGTCAACTGGGTCACCGGCACGCCGGTCCAGCTGGCAACGATATGGGCGATAACCTCTGCGTTGACCTTCGGCACCTTTTCCAAAGGAGTTGATTCTTTTATAAGAGCTGCGTTTTGCAGCATGGTCCGTGAAGCCGCTTCGTCAACCAAATCGATCGCTTTATCCGGCAAAAACCGATCGGAAATATAACGGGCCGAAAGCCTGGCAGCCGCGACCAGCGCGTCTTCAGTTATCTGGACCCGGTGAAATTCTTCATAGCGGCTGCGCAATCCTTTTAAGATCTCGATCGTTTCTTCGACCGACGGCTCGTCCACCAGAACCGACTGGAACCGCCGCTCCAGCGCAGGATCGGATTCAATCCTCTTGCGGAACTCGTCTATCGTAGTCGCGCCAATACACTGGATCTCGCCCCGAGCCAGGGCCGGCTTTAAGATGTTGGCCGCATCCATCGCCCCCTCAGCCGCCCCTGCGCCGATCAAAGTGTGCAGCTCGTCGATAAACAAGACCACGTTCTCGCTTTTTATCACTTCATCAAGGACTTTTTTCAACCGTTCTTCAAACTCTCCCCGGTATCTTGTCCCGGCGATCAGCAGCCCCATGTCAAGGGCAACTATCCGTTTATTTGCCAGGGTAGCCGGGATATTCCCCAAAATTATTTTTTGGGCCAACCCTTCAACGATCGCGGTTTTCCCCACTCCCGCTTCACCGATCAAGACTGGATTGTTTTTTCGCCGGCGGGAAAGGATCTGAATAACCCTCTCCACTTCTTTGGCCCGGCCGACGACGGGGTCAAGCTTATTATTGCCGGCCATTACGGTCAGGTCCCTTCCAAAAGAATCGAGCAATGGAGTTTTACTGGCGCGGGTAACCTTTTTTTGCAAAGGATTAACTTCCCCAAGAAGCGAAATTATCGTTTCTTTGGCCGCTGCCGGTGAGATCACGTAATCGGCAAAGATCTTGCCGGTAACCCCTCCCCCTTCCCGCAGCATTCCTAAGAACAGGTGCTCTACGCCGACATAGCTGTGCCCCAGCCCCCTGGCTTCGTCCCAGGCCAGGGCAATGATCTTCTTGATCTGGGGATTAAACGGCAGCTCCTGCGCCTCACTGTCCGGCCCTTCCTTAGCCAGTAGCGACTCTTCTATCCTATCTTTTATCTGCAAGGGATCTGCCCGAAAATTCTCCAGTGTTTTGATCACTGATTGGTCATTTTCCCTGAGCATCCCTAAACAAAGGTGTTCGGCCCCCACATAATTTGAGCGGAGCCGCTTGGCCTCTTCCTGCGCGGCCATGATCACCCGGATCGCCCGTTCGGTAAATCTTTCAAACATCTTGTTGGGATTATATCAACGATCGACTCTCGGGCGCAAGTTAATTAATTTATGTTCCGATATATAATTATGGAGGGGAACAACTTGAGCAATTCCACAGAGAAAGGCCGATGCGTTTTAACCCTGGGTGAAACCATCTATAAAACTTCCGGTAATATCATCTTCAGCGACTGCGAAACCGGCAAATTTGTCCTGGCTGAAAGCAAGACACTGGAGCGGCTGGACAAAGCGATTCAAAGAGGCATTCTGGATAACGGGATGCAGATGCTCCTTAATAAAGTCAGGAACTGAACTGCTGAGGCAGGGTAATGATAAAGGTCGTCCCTTTGCCGGGACGGCTGCGAACCTTAATTGACCCCTTATGCTCTTCAATTATTCGGAGGGTAATTGGCAACCCCATTCCGGTACCGGTTATTTTTGTCGTAAAGAACGGATCAAAAAGGCTCTTGATGTTCTCCTCGGAGATCCCTTCCCCGGTATCGGTTACTTCCACAAAGATGACCGGCAGCGGTTTTGACATCTTCTCTTCTTCGCCCCAAACGATCTCGTCCCCCTGACGCACTCCCTGGCGCCCGTGAATTTTACCCAGCCTGATGACTTCGCCAACATCGGTCTTGACCGCCAGCTCTCCCCCTTTTTCATGCATCGCTTCAATGGCGTTTTTGACAATATTAACAAAGACCTGCTGCAGCTGGCCGGCATCCCCGGCTATTTGCGGCAGCTGGGCAAACTTCTTGGTTATCCTAACATTATTTTTCTTTGCTTCACTCTCAAATAACATTAACACTTCATCAAGCAGCGCGTTAACCTCGACCTTGGTCAGCTCCGGCTTGGCCGGCCGCCCGAATTTCAGCAAGCTCTCCGCGATTTTGTTGATCCGTTCGATCTCGTGCGGGATTATCTGGCTGAATTTATCGCGAAATTCCTTGTCATCCCATTTCTGCTGCAACAGCTGGGTAAAAGTTCTAAGCGAGACCAGAGGGTTCTTTATTTCATGCGCCATCCCGGCCGCCATGGTCCCAAGTGAGGCTAGTTTTTCTGATAGGATCAGCCGCTCCTGGCTGTCTCGCAGGTCTTTGGTCATTTTATTAAACGCGTCAGCCAAATGCCCGATCTCATCGCTTGAGTTGATCGGGATACGATAGCCCAGTTCTCCATGTGCGACCGCTTCCGTCCCCTTGATCAGTTCCTTTATCGGCTTTTCGATCGACCAGGCAAAAAAGGCGCCGGTCAGCGCAGCTAAAATAATGCCAATAATGACAAAAAGCAATGAATTCGTTTCCAACTGGCGCAATTCTGCGTAGGCGGACGACCTTGACTCTTCGATCACTACTCCGTAGTTTGTCCCCGGTATCAAAAGATAAGAACCAACCATAGGGTTGCCTAATTCATCGTAAAACTCGCCACGCCCGACTTGTTTTTTCAGCAGCTCAGCCACCGCGCCGTTCTGCCGCATATCGTCTTTTAATAATGCCCGGCTCCGGTCCGGATGTGCCACCAATAACCCTTTGCTGTCTACAGTAAAAGCGACCCCTCGCGAGCCGATCTTTATGTTTTCGACCGCCTTTTGCATTTTTTCAGCCGTGATCGGCTGCGGGTCGGAAACGACCTGCGCGACCAGGTTTTTTGCCGTCTCTTCGTAGTAGGATTGGACAAATCTGACCAAAGAATTTTTGCTGATATTAATCGTCGCCAATGCGGTCGCCTCAAACAAAATAACGACCATTAACACAAAGATCATGACCAGCTTAAAAAGCAGCCTGGTTTTTAAGAATTTTATCGGCGCGGCCGCCTCCGGGCTTTCCGGAGGAATAATTTCCCCCAAAAGCAAGCTCAAGGCGCCGGATAGAAAGATCAGCCACGAAGCGAGAAGGTACCCGGCTTCGCCCAGCCGAACATAAGAATACGAAGAAAAGACCGCGCCTAAAAACAACATGGCTGCGCAAGCGGTGTAAAGAGGAAGCTTGCCGGATTTCTCTTTCAACGCTCCTCTTATGCCAAAGAGGACCAGAAGCAGCCAGGAAAAAGAAACAACCGGCATCAAAGGGATCCAAAAGGAATAATTGACGATCGGCTGGATAACCCCTTCCCGGTAAACTAAATTAGCCGATGAGCTGATCACCTGGTAGGCAAAAAAACCAATGACCGCAAAATAGAAAGCGGAAAAGATATGGCCTCCCCGCAGAGCAAAACGCTCAACGATAAACAACCAGACAAAAAAAGCGGTCGCCAGCAGGCTGATCGAAACGACCTTCTCGACCAAGATCAAGTCGGCCAGGCTTTGCCCAAGATTGACCATTAGCTGAGAAGCGATAACGGATCCAACATAAATAAAAAGAGAGAGAAAAACCAGACCAAGCAGAAGGTTCTTTTTGCTTCTCAGCCCGCTCTTAAGAAAGGCCAATCCGCCGGAAAAAAGTATCCCCGCGGTAAATATTTCCGCGAATATGCATATTATTGTTAATGTTGATAGCATTAATAAATTGAGATCGGGATCTTTCCGGTTGCCGTGCCGCCGGCAAGGTTAATTACTTCTATCGGGATCAGGTAATTCCCAGGGGAAAGGGTTTTTGGCAAGAGAAAGCGCACGGTCCAGGTATCATCTCCTGACGCAACGTCCCCGTCCTGTCCGTCATTACGGAAAGAAAGGGCGTCTTGAAAGCCAAGAGGCCTGATGTCTGCCGAAATAGACTTCACATCGATCGGTCGGCCGGGATTGTCGACCCGCAGCACCAAAGTAACAAACGCCCCGCTTTGGGGGGATATTTTTTCAGGGACCGCCTTGGCTTCAATGATCAACGGCTTTATTTCAACATCGATCGTCGTTTTTGCCAGAGCCATCCAACCGTTCCGGTTGATCGCGGAAACATTGATATCTTTTGGCCCCAAAGAAGTTTCCGGCATTATCGTGGTTAAAAGCGTGAACAATCCGTCTCCGGCAACCACATCGCCGAACTTGCCGTTATCGATCAATTGCGCGTCAGATAATTGCCCGATACTGGCCAGGTCGGCCCTTACTCCGGCAATATTCGACAGTCCATTGGGATCGTCAACGGCGGCAACGATCTCCAAAACAGTTTGGCCATCCGGCGGGGCTTTTTTCGGCGTGACCTTCACCCAGTTTATGGTTGGGGTCAGCCGCACCTGGTTAACCTTGGAAAGATCATAGCCTGTCGTAAAAGAGAACAGGTCGTTCAGCCTGTTCTTCAGGTTTTTGACCGCCGATATCAGGAGAACAGCGTCGTCCTTGGTCATGGTCGCCTCTTCAGCCGCGACCGGCAGAACAAGTAAAAGCAAACCGATTATCGCCGCTAGTTGCTTTTTCATCTTTTAACACCCAGAACCTTGAACAATCGCTCCGACTCTTCTTTGGTTACCGGCGCGTCGGGCCGGAAAGTCCCGTCTGAATAAAGAGGCATCAGGTTCCAGTCAATTGCCGCCTTATAGTAGGCGGCCAGAGGATTTGTTCTCTTAATATCGACAGAGACGTCTTTGGTCACTTCCGGCAGAGGCAAGTCGGCCGATTTCACCAGCCATGTCGCCAGCTCTCCCCTGGTTATCGTCGCCTCCAGTTTAAACTCCCCTTTGGTTTCATCAACGTTAATAACTCCGATCGTGACCAATTCTTCCACTTTACTGCGTCGTTTTTTAAGCTCCGCTTCTTTTTTCCTGAGCGCTTCCTGCTCTTGCAGGGAGATCGTTCTTTCCAGCTTTTTCTTGAGATCGTTTTCTTCTTCGACCGAGATCCTGGCTTTTCGCAAGACCTTATATGTCCAGGACACCATTTCCTGCTCGTTCCTTGCTTCAACCACCACCAGGTTCTTTCCTAGTTTGAGCGGGACCACGACCCGGAATGAATTGTCCTTCCCTTTGCTGGCCAGGTAGTTGTTCACGTAAACGTCAACCCCGGGCTTGACCTTGCCGGTCACCTCAAGCGTTTCGTCATAGGTTACAAAATTATCCTCAAGAGAGATCCGTTCGATCGCCGTCTCTAAAAACACCGACGGCCTCTCTACATCAAGCTTCTTGAAAACCACCCACTCTTTCGGGAAATACGTCCCGGACACAAGCACTTGCCCTTCGTCTTTGATCGGCTCCCGGTTACCGGAAATGGTAAAAGCCCATTCTTCCGACCGCAGGCCAACCCCCCAGGTCGGAGTAAAAGAAAGCCCGCCAGGCCGCCATTGTTCCATCAGGCCTGCCTGCAAAATAAATATCTTGTTTAATGTATACTCCCCGCCGATCCGCAGCAAGGTCGGGTTAGTGCTAGCGAAATCAAGCTCCCCCCCCATGACCAGCTGTCTGGTGTCACTGTAATTGAGTGAACCGATCGGCCCAATAACTTTTGCGGAAAACCCAATTTTATGGTAAGCGGTGATTGGCTCGGCAACACTGTCGTCCCACAAGATCTCGCCGCCGCCAAAAGATTTTTGGGGAATAATGTTTTGCAGGGCCAGCCCGACCGCCAGCCACTCGTTCGGTTTGTATATCCCGCCAAGGTCAACCGTCCAACCGTTAGCCGAGCGGTCGTTAATACCTGTCCCCCTGAATGTTTCAGAAAGTATTGACTTGAAGCTGACACCAAGACCAACTCTTTGCAGGACAGGGTTTTTAGCGTAAGCCGGAAAGAAGAAAAGTTTTGTTCCGTAAGAAAGAACGACCAGGCTGCTTTTTGACGTCCGCAGAGACCCCAGGTAGGGAAGATTTTCAATGCTGGTGTTGACCACCGCAAGCCCAAATGAGGAGCCAAGCCCGGTCGGATATGCTCCGGCAACGGTGATCCGGTCAATATCCAGGTTGGTGATGGCAATACCTTTGGCCCAGGCTAAAGAAGCCGGGTTATAAAGGGCGCCGTTCGGGTCATCGGTTAAAGCCACTACCGCCCCGGCCATTCCCAGGGGCCGCCCGCCAACCTCGGTGGCAAACGGATTGATCCCCAGCTCGTTCAATCTGGCCTGAGCTGGAAAAGCAAAAACAACCAGAGAAAAGATCACAAGCAAGCAGCTGGAAGCTAAAATAAACAACTTTTTTTGCCTATTCAAATATAGATCCACGGGTCAAATTGTATCACCCATCCTCAGGTTGCTCAAGCGAAATATTTCTGCTATAGTAAACCCGCCATGTTTTTAAAGACCTTGTCGCTAAGAGGCTTCAAGACCTTTCCCGACCAGACCGATATCGAGTTCGGCCCGGACTCCAGGGTTACCGGCATTGTTGGGCCGAACGGCTGCGGCAAAAGCAATGTTTTAGACGCCGTCCGCTGGGTCCTGGGGGAAGACAATCCAAGAATGCTGCGGGTCGGTTCACTGGATAATATTATTTTCGCCGGCACCGCTCAACGCAAACCCCTCTCTTTGGCCGAAGTTACCCTGACTTTTGATAATTCGTCGGGGCGCCTGCCGGTCCCTTTCACCGAGGTCGCGATCAAACGCCGGACTTTCCGCGAAGGGGAAAGCGAGTTCTACATCAATAAAAATCAATGCCGGCTCAAGGATATCCGCGACCTGCTCCTTGACACCGGGTTGGGCGAGGGAACCTACGCGATCATTACCCAGGGACAGGTTGACGCCATCCTCTCCAGCAAGGGAGAAGAACGCCGGGTCGTTTTTGAGGAGGCCGCCGGCATCAACAAGTACAAGACCAGAAAAGTCGCCGCCGAGAAAAAACTGATCGCCGCCGAACAAAACCTGCTCCGCATCAACGATCTAAAGATCGAGGTCGGCGAGCATTTGATCGTCCTGGAAGAGCAGGCGCGACGGGCCAAAGAATACCTGGAGATTCAAAACAAGGTCAAAGAGCTGGAGATCGGCTTAAGCAAAAAGCTATTGGGTAGTATTTTAGAAAAAAAGCAAAAGCTGGAAGCGGCGCTGGCGCAGGCCCGGCAAGAGTCCCAGGCCAAGAGCGCCGCCGAAGAAAAAGACTTCAGCGCGGCCGCCGACTTAAAAAAACGGCTCCGCGAGATCGAATCGCAGATCGACGATCTGGCCGCCCAGCTTGACAGCGAAAAAGACCGGCTGCGCGACGCCGAGCTCAACCGCCGTTTCAAGGAAAAAGACCTGCAAAGGGAACAAGAGCTCCTCCTCTCGGTCTCGGCAAAAAAAGCCGAGCTCGCCGGAAAAGTCCTGGCGCTGCAGACCCCGGCGACCAATGACCCGGCGCAAGTCCAACTCGACGAATCGCTGCATCGCCTTGTCGATCAAACCAGGGGACTGGTTGCCCTGCTCTCTTCCATCCTGCAGTTTTTCGGCAAGGAAGAAAACCTGTCCCTGGCCGCCAGCGAAGCAGAAGCGACCCGCAATCTTAAGCTCGAATTGTTGAACGAGGAACACCACAAGGCCCAGGCTGAAATGGAACGGCTGTCCGCATCGATCGAAGCCCACCGTCAAGATCTTTTAGCGGTTTCCGCCCCCGATAACCAAAAGAAAACCTCATTGTCCGATGCGATCGCCCAGTTGAAGGTCGAACGGGAAAAGACCAACCAGCAGATCGCCCAACTTGAAGAAAAAAGCCGCCAGGAAGAACAGGAAGAAAGAGAGGCCGCCAACATCGTCGCCTCCCTCGAAGTTTCCCTGGCCAAGGTTGACGGAGAGCTGCTGGCGATCGGAGAAAAGCTCCTGGCCGAATACAACCTCTCGCTACAAGATCTGGAAGGGTCCTCCGGAGAGGTTTCTAATGTCAGTAAAGCCAAAAGCGAGATCGAGGAAGGGAAGTCAAGGCTGCGCCACCTTGAGCCGGTCAATCTCCTGGCGATCGAAGATTTCGACCGGAACAAGGAACGACTCTCTTTTATTGAAGCCCAACTAACCGATCTTAATGCCGCCCGTGAGAACCTCCGGAATTTAATAGTTGAGCTGGACGCTCAAGCTGAAACAACCTTTCTGCAGACCATGGACCAGCTTTCGGTGGTTTTTTCCGATGTTTTTAGTCAGCTCTTTAGCGGAGGTGAGGCGCGCATTGCCCTGGCCCCCGGCCAACCGGCCCTGGAGGCGGAGATCGAGATCTCGGTCCGCCCCAACGGCCGCCGCTGGCTGCCGCTCCCCCTCCTTTCCGGCGGGGAACGGTCGCTTTGCGCCGTAGCTATCTTATTTTCTCTACTGAAGATCCGGCCCTCTCCTTTTTGCTTCCTTGACGAAGTTGATGCCGCGCTGGACGAAGCGAACATCGGCCGGTATACCAACATCCTGAAAGATTTTTCCGCCAATACTCAAGTCATAGTCATTACGCACAACAAACGGACCATGGCGATCGCTGACAGCATTTACGGCGTAACGATGCAAGACCCCGGGACCTCAAAGGTACTCTCCATGAAACTTGCCCAAGTCCCGGCATGAGGCGCACGGCTCTAGCAACGATTATCGTTCTTTTCGCCTTAGTCACTATAGTGGTTTCCAGGCCACAGGAAAAAGAGCCCCAACCCTCCCTTCCCGCTACTTTACCTCAGGCACTCTGGAACAGTACCGGGCTGCAGATCAATAATTCCTCCGGCAACACCCCCCAGCAAAACCCGGCAACCTGCCTGGCCGGCGACGGCAGCCTTTTTGTCGTCTGGGAAGACGGCAGGTCCGGATTCACCAAACTTTTTGCGCAAAAATACGACCCATCAGGAAATCCGCTCTGGGGTATCAATGGATTAAAGGTCGGCGACGGGGAAGGGAACCAGAATTCGGCCAGGCTGGCTTGCGACGGAAGCGGCGGCTTAGTTATCGCCTGGCAGGACTACCGGAATGATAATTCCGATATTTTCGCGCAACACCTCTCCCCCGGAGGGACCACTCTCTGGGGAACGGGGGCCTTGCCGATCTGCGTTTCCGCTTATGGCCAATTCGCTCCGGAAATCGCTTTAAATCAAAAGGGAGACATCGCCATTGTCTGGCATGATTATCGAAATTGTATTGGCGAAGATGTCTATGCCCAGAAGGTCGATCGTCAGGGCCGGGCCCAATGGGCCGCCAACGGGATCGCGCTTTGCGACGAAGGCGGAACCCAGTGGTACCCACAAATTGCCTCGGACGGAACGGATGGATTTTTTGTGGTCTGGACCGACGGACGCCCGCAAAACAACGGCAGTGATATATACGGCCAGCACCTTTCTTCGAACGGAGAGGGTCTCTGGGGGAAGAACGGACTGGCCTTGTGCGCCGCGGCCAACAATCAGGAAAACCCTGTCCTGGCCGCGAACAAAAATGTTTTTTTTCTCGCCTGGACCGATTTGCGCAGCAACAACAAGGACATCTATGCTCAAAAATTCAATCTTGCCGGCGCCCCGCTCTGGGAAAAGAACGGTCTGCGGGTCACTAACGATCAATTCTCCCAGGAAAACCCCGACCTTTCTCCCGCTCCTGATGGGGGCGCGGTCATAGTTTGGGCCGATAATCGCAAAGAACAAAGCAACATTTTCGCCCAAAGGATCAATGCGGAGGGAAATCCTCTTTGGAAAAACAACGGGATCGAACTTTCTGCCGGGCTCTTCCGCCAGGACAACCCCAAGATCGCGTTCTTATCAACAACTGACTGGGTGGTAGTCTGGGAAGACTATCGTAAAGGGAGCTCTCGGCTATTCGCGCAAAAGATCAATAGCGCCGGCCGACAGCTTTGGGCCGATGACGGCCTTTTGGTGTCCGGGTTGGGGAGCGACCAGGGAAAATCAAGCCTGGCAGTTTCAGCCAACGATAACATTTCTGTTCTTTTTCAAAGCCGCCAGAATGGCAATTTTGATATTGTCCGGCAGGTATTTTCCAGCAGCGGAGCGCCTCTGCTGGGAAGGAACGGGGAGGTCGTGTGCGACACTCCCGGAGCGGTTGTCCACCAAAATGCCGCCGCTATCAATAATGGCAACAATGAATTAATAATTGTCTGGGAAGACGGGCGCAACGGCTTTTTGAATATTTACGCCCAAAAGCTCACCAAGGCCGGCTCCCTGGCCTGGGGGAAAGAAGGGGTAGCGATCGCCAAAATCTCTGCCACGCAAGCCAGCCCCAGGCTGATCCCTGACGGACAGGGAGGAGCGATCACCGTTTGGGAAGATAGCCGGGACGGAAAGGTCGTCAGTCTGTATGCCCAACGGATCTCGGCAGGCGGCCGTCCTTTATGGGGCCAAACTGGTATTAGCCTAACCAAACTTGGCTCCGAACAACGAGCCCCGGTTCTGGTCCCCGATAATAACGGCGGAGCTATTTGCGCCTGGGAAGACGAAAGAAGTCCGCTCAACCTAAAGGATATTTTCGCCCAAAGGATCTCGTCAGCCGGAGAGCCGCTTTGGGGAAAAAACGGCCAGGCAGTCGCGTCAGAAAACGGCGACCAACTCTCCCCGTCAGCGATTGTCGATGGGAACGGAGGCGTGATAATCTCCTGGGCAGACGCGCGCCGCGGCGACCGCAACCTTGACATCTACGCCCAACGACTGCAAAGCAACGGCAACCACCTCTGGAAGGAGAACGGCATGACCGTTTGCGACGCGCCCGACCTGCAGCAGTCGCCAAAACTAATTAGCGATGGAGCCGGGGGAGCGATCATCGCCTGGACCGACAAAGCCGGCGGAAGCTATGATATTTACGCTCAGCGGATTAACAGGCTGGGCTTCCCGCTCTGGATGAAAGATGGCGTCCCTGTTTGCCAGCTGGCCCGTTCCCAGCAAAATCCTCTGCTCACCCGGATGAACGATGCGACCATGCTCGTCTGGCAGGACTATCGTTTTGGCAATTGGGACATTTTTGCCAATACTTTGTCAGATAACGGCGAACTGCTCTGGAGAGAAGAAGGGATGCCAATAATTGATAGCCCTTTAACTCAGTTCGCGCCCCAGGCGGTCACGCTCGCGAACAACACCGCGATCGTCGCCTGGGAAGATTATCGGAATGGCCGAAGTTACGAGATCTACATGCAAAAAGTCGGCCCTGACGGCCGCCCCCTCTGGCCAATCAACGGGTTATTGATCAAAACGAATAACGGCGCCCGCTCCCCCCAGGTCATTGGACTGGACGATTACTTTGTGGTTCTTTGGGAAGACTATGCCGGCGGAGGAAAAGCCCTCTCCGCTCAGGCTTTTATCGAAGAGTAACACTCTTCCCCGCCCGTTATTAATATGTTAATATTATGCAACCTATGGGAAACCTAAGTGAGAACTTTAATCATAAGGACTTTATCTGCCATTGTCCGGACTGCCGGGGGGCATACCGGATCCATCTCGGACTGGTCGGTATCTTAGAAGAGATCGCGGTTCATTTTAAAAAAAGGCCAAGGATTATTTCCGGCTTTTATTGTGAGTCTTATCTGGAAAGGCTGAAAAGAGAAAAGAAAAGTTATCACGCGGTCGGCAAAGCAGCAAACATTGTCATCGATGGCACCCCAGCGGCTGAAGTGTTCAAGTTTGCCGAAACCCTGGAAGGGGTCAATGGCCTTGGTTATTACCCGGAAGAGAACATGGTCCACCTCGACACCAGGCCACCGGAAAAAAAAGAGACCTGGGTGAAAGAAAAAGGTAAATACCTGCCTCTAAATCAGGAAAAGCGACACCAATACGGACTATAAGTGGCAATTGATCCTCAGCAAATCAACTACTTCCTGAGCTATTTAAAAAATGAACGCAATTATTCGCCTCATACTATCAGCAACTACCAGCGTGATCTTGTTTTTCTGGTCGCTTTCCTCAAGGACCGGGAGATCAACCGTTCTGCCGCTCGCGAATTCCTGATCCAACTGGAAAAGAAAATTTTTTCCCGCCGCTCTATTGCCCGCAAACTCTCGGCCGCCCGCTCATTTTTTCGTTTTTTATTAAGAGAAGATCTGACCGAAGGCAATCCTTTTGACCTGCTCTTAACCCCAAAAATACAAAAAAAGCTTCCTAATTTCCTTTATCCCGAGGAAATGGCCAGGTTGCTCAAAGCCCCTGATCAGAAACATCTGGGGATCAGGGACCTGGCAATCCTTGAACTTCTTTACAGCAGCGGCATCCGGGTCACCGAACTGGTGGGGCTGAACCTGAACGAGATGGATCTGGCCGAAGGGGAGATCCGGGTCTTTGGTAAAGGAGCAAAGGAAAGGATCGTTCTTTTCGGGTCATTGGCCGCGACCGCCCTTGGAAATTACATTAATAACGCAAGGGGCAAG
>JAHJKL010000076.1 GCA_018822365.1 Candidatus Margulisiibacteriota bacterium | reverse complement strand
CTCTTCGACCGGGTCACCGGTCAGCGAGACCCGGAGGGTGTCGCCGATCCCCTCGGCTAATATTGCTCCGATCCCGACCGCCGAGCGGATGATCCCGGTCCGCGGGATCCCCGATTCGGTTATCCCAACGTGCAAAGGATATTCGACTTTTTCCGCCATTAAGCGGTACGCTTCAATGGTCAAAGGGACCGAGGTCGCCTTGAGCGACAGGACAATATCATGGAATTCCAGCTTTTCCAGGATAGCGACATGACGCATGGCACTCTCAATAATTCCCCCGGCAGTAACATGTCCGCCATTAACTTGTAAGATATCTTTCGACAGGGAGCCTGAATTGACCCCGATCCTGATGGGAATTTTCCGCTCTTTGGCCGCGGAGACGACCGCCTTAACTTTATCTTCACTCCCAATGTTACCGGGATTGATCCTTAATTTATCAACCCCCGCTTCGGCCGCCAGCAGAGCGTATTCATGGTTGAAATGAATATCGGCGACCAATGGTATGGTAATATTTTTTTTGATCTCTTTTAATGCCAGGGCCGCCGCACGGTCGGGGACCGCGCAGCGGACCAGCTGGCAACCGGCTTTTTCAAGCTGATGGATCTGTTCGACCGTCGCTTTGACATCGGCTGTTTTGGTCTTGGTCATCGACTGGACGGAAACCGGGGATCCGCCGCCGATCTCCAGTCCGCCAACCTTTATCTTCCTGGTATTACCGCGTTTCAATTTTTATTTCGTTTCTTCGGCGTAAGCGGACGCGATCGCTCCAACACCTACCGGCATGGTCAAGATCGCCCCGATCCCCCATAAAACATTTCCCAAGCTGCTGACTATTCCAGCCAGGACCACCAGGAGAAAATGCATCCACCAATTGTTCCTGGTAACGATCTCCCGGCTTGTTTTAAGACTGTTATTGATCGACATCCCTTTGTCATAGATCAGCAGAAGGGCAAAGAGCCAGCAAACTCCAAGGTAAATATCAAGCAGGATCGCCGCAAAAATAAGCAAGCCTCCGACCAGGTTCCAGTTTAAATAGAAACAGAGCCCCCCTGGAATAAAGGCCAGCATTAAAAGGATCGTGATCCAGCAAGCGGCAAGCGCCAGCGCGCCAAAACGGCGGAACGGAGCAAAAATATCGTTAAAAGAGACCGCTTCACCCCTAATTGCTTTGACAAACATCATTTGAAAGCCGACCATGGGGGCGATCAAGATCCCGATGATCGACGAGACGATCGCCGCCAGGATCAAGACAACAAAATTCTTGGTGTAATTATTCCAGGCGTCAACAAACGCTTTTCCAATATCCATGTTTTATTCCTCCTATAGTTCGGCTTTCCCCGTTAATTTCTGGAAAGCTTCAAGGTATTTCTCTCTGGTCCTGATTACCACCTCCTCGGGAAGTTTGGGCGCGGGGGGCTCTTTGTCCCACCCGATCGACTCCAAATAGTCCCGGACAAACTGCTTGTCGTAACTAGGGAGTGATTTACCGGTTTTATAGAATTCCTTTGGCCAAAAGCGCGAAGAGTCGGGGGTAAGCATTTCATCTATTATAATGATCTCGTTGTCATAATAGCCGAACTCAAACTTGGTGTCGGCAATAATGATCCCTTTGGTCTCGGCGTAGTCGGCGCAGGCCCGGTAAATTGCCAGGCTTTTTTCCTTGATCGTAGCGGCCGCTTCGGCGCCGATCTGGTCGACAACCTGCTGCTGGGTGATGTTTTCATCATGCCCCTGCTCCGCCTTGGTCGTCGGGGTAAAGATCGGCTCCGGCAGTTTTTCCGATTCCTTCAACCCGGCGGGGAGCTTGATCCCGCAGATCGACTGTGCCTTCTGATACTCCTTCCAGCCGGAGCCGGAAAGGTACCCGCGGACAATGCACTCAACCGGAATTAACTTGGCTTTCTTTGCGATCACCGACCGCTTGGACAATAAGTCGTGATAAGGCGCAAGTTGATCAGGATATTGACCGGCATTCGCGATCAAAATATGATTTTTGATTATCTCTTTCGTAAAATCAAACCAAAAGAGGGAGATCTGGGTCAGGATCTTCCCTTTATCCGGGATCCCGTTCGGCATGACCGAATCAAAAGCAGAGATCCGGTCCGAAGCAACCAGCAGGAGGCCTTCGTCCAGTTCAAACACGTCGCGGACCTTCCCCCGTTTAAATAATTTTAACCCCGGAAGGTCGACGTTTAGGAGAACGCTTTCCATTACATCCCCATTCCCTTCATCCCTTCCATCATCTTCTTCATATCGGCCGGGTTCATCCCTTTCATCCCGCTCATGCCGGGCATCGGCATCTTTTTATAACCGCCCGGAAGCTCAAATAATTTGCCGGGTTGCTTCCCTTTCTTTATATTCTTCATTTCGGTCGACCAGGAGCCGTCCAGCGCGGCCGACCTGACCGGCCATTTATCCCCTGAAAGCCATTGGTACATTTTACTTTCGCCGTCAGCCCCTTTATAAACGATCAAATATTTATCACAATCGATCCCATTGATCTTTTCGCGCCCGATCTTCTTTCTGCTGACTTCTCCGGGCGCCTTTTCAACCATCCCCATCGTCTTGTCCGGGGTCAATTTCTGTTCCATATACATCTTTTGTTCGGGCATCAGGACCCAAACAACCTTTTTATCGGCCCTGACGATCGCGACCTGCTCCCCCCGTCCTATCTTAGACTCGGTCCTCCATTTGTTGCCAGACATGAACATCTTCGAGTTCATCGTCTGTTTTTTCATTTTGGTGACAACATCGGCCGAAAATTCCATAGACCAGGCTGAAAAAGCAAAAACAAAGCAAGTAAACAACAAAACAACGATCGACTTCTTTAACATTTAATTACTCCTTTCACTATCCTAATTCTTCGTTCGTGATAAACGCGGGACTGACCAAGTCGGTCCTAACCCAAGCCCCCTGGACCTTCTTCGCCTTGAAAACTTCAACATGAAGGTGGGGATGCTCTCTATTTTTGCCGATCTTTGGATCATAATAAACAGTGCCGGTCCCGCCGGACAAGGCGATCACCGCCCCTTTTTTAACCGCGGCCCCGTATTTTTTGAACTTTGCTGACTTGAGAGTTAAATGGGCGTAGCGGGCAAGATACCAGACTTTCCTGGCTCCTGTTCCTGAGTTAAAAAGCTGTTCGATCATGTAACCATAGCCGCGGTATTCTCTGGCCCCAAGCCACCAGCCATTGACCATCGACAAAACCGGGGTCCCCTTGGGACAGGCAAAATCCTGTCCCATGTGATATTTAAGGCCAAGCTTGACCTGCAGGTCTTTTGGATAAAGTTCTTTGTAGCCAAAGATCATCTTCCATTTTTTATCGACCGGTCTGCTCATTATTTCCTCCATCCGGGAAAATATTTCCCATATCATAACATAAAAAACCGCCGGTTGCTTATCAATATTTTCATCGGTATAATGTCCCCATAAATGGAAAATTCCGAGATCGCCAAGATCTTCCAGGAGATCGCCGAATTCCTGGAGCTAAAGCAAGAAAACCCCTTCAAGATCAGGGCTTACCAGAAAGCGGCCCAAAATATTGAAGCTCTTTCCCAAGATCTGGCCGATCTTTACATAAATGAAGGGATAAAAGGGCTGCAGGAACTCCCCGGGATCGGCAAAGAGCTGTCAGAAAAGATCGAAAGCTTCATTAAAACCGGCAAGATCGACACTTACGAAAAGCTCCGTCGTGAATTCCCTAAAGGATTCATCGAATTATTAAATGTCCCCTCACTCGGCCCAAAGACCGCAATGCTCCTGTTCAGGAAATTCAAGATCGATTCCGTAGCCAAGCTGGAAAAATTAGCCAAAGCTGGAAAGCTTCAGGGTATTCCCGGTTTTGGCGCCAAAAAAGAAGAAAACCTCCTCAAAGGGATCGCTTTGAAAAAAAAGGTCAAAGGGAGGTTTCTCCTCTCCGAAGCGCTTGCCTATGCCGAACCGATCGTCTCCGAACTGAAAAACTTTAAAGAGGTCGACCAGCTGCTCCCTGCCGGAAGTTTGCGCCGCCGCCAGGAGACGATCGGCGACCTTGACTTCCTCGTCACTTCCAAAAAGCCGGAAAAAGTTATGGATGCATTCACCTCCCTCCCGCAGGTTGAGCGGACCCTGGCCAAAGGTGAGACCAAAGCCTCGGTTGTTTTAAAGAACGGGATGCAAGCCGACCTTCGGGTCGTTCCAAATAAAAGTTTTGGCGCCGCCGCCCACTACTTCACCGGCTGCAAAGCACACAACATTTATATCCGCCAGCTTGCTCAGAAAAAAGGGTGGAAAGTCAGCGAATACGGGATTTTCAACGCCGCGGGCAGGCAGATCGGCGGAACGACCGAAAAAGAGATGTTCAGCAAGTTTGGCCTGCAATTCATCCCTCCGGAACTTCGCGAAATGCGGGGAGAATTTGCGGCAGCCGCCAAGCACCGGATCCCCAGGCTGATCGAGCTTAGTGATATCCGCGGCGATCTGCAGATGCACTCCAACCATTCCGACGGCTCCAGCACGATCGAAGAAATGGCGGCAGCGGCCAAACAGTTGGGCTACGAATATATTGCCATCACCGACCACACCCGATCGACCCGGGTCGCCGGAGGCCAGACCGAAAAAGAGTTTTTAAAGGAACTGGGAGAGATCGACAGAATAAACAAAAGACTCAAGGGTTTTCGCGTTCTCAAGGGGGTTGAGGTCGACATTCTGCCTGACGGGACCCTTGATTTCTCTGATAAGGTTTTAAAACAGGCTGAAGTTGTTATTGCCGCTATCCACTCAAATTTTAAGATGGAGAAGAGCAAGATGACCAAACGGATCATCAAAGCGCTGGAAAACAAATATGTTAATATCCTGGCCCACCCGACCGGCCGGCTGATCGGCAAGAGAGGACCGTACGAAGTTGATATTGAAGCGGTCCTTCAGGCGGCAAAGCGGACCGGCACTGTATTGGAGATCAACGCCTACCCGGAGCGCCTCGATCTCTCTGACATTCACGCCCTGAGGGCCAGGGAAATCGGGGTCGACCTGGCGATAGACACTGATTCGCATTCCCCTATCCAGCTCAAGTCTATGAAATACGGAGTGATGACCGCCCGTCGCGGCTGGCTGGAAAAGAAGAGTGTTATCAACACCCTGCCGACAGGCAAGCTATTAAAGCTATTAATGAGGAAAAGATGAAAAAACTATTTTGCTTATCACTCTTGCTCTGCCTCTGTCTGCCGGCACTTGCGATAAAAGAAGGATTGGACTTCAACAAGTACGGGGTCATTATTAAATTGGTCAGAGCCAAAGGGGACACCAGAGTAATGACCCGGCAGGGAGAACTCTGCCTTTATCAGCGGGTCCAGGAGCGCAACTTCCGCTTAGAGAACAACAGCGCGTCCGCGGCAGATCTTTTGCCGGTAATAAAAAAGTCGACCTTTTTTGTGGTCAGGGCCAATAAAGCGGAATATTATATCTCGGTCAAAGGATCGGCTTTTGTCACATTGATCAATAAACATGGGTTAAAAGAAAGCTATCAAATTAATTTTGGCGACCTTGATCTCAATTCATTGCTGGGCAACAAGCGTGACCAGGTCAATGACCTCTCCTGTTCTGACAACAGTAATATTGTCTACCATTTGCATGGGGAGGGAGTCAGTTTTAATGTTTTTGTGAATGGCAACATGATCTTTACCAACACCGACAAGGTCGACTTTGTGGAATTCGACCTTTTTTTACCGATCAATCGTTTCTTGAAAAGCGGCAAAAACTCGGTTAAGATCGGGATCTTTGATTCTAAAAACGGCGCCAGCAGGATCAATATGTCAATTTTCGACACTTACCATGGCGGAAAGGAATTGATCCCGGAAGGGACGCTTCCTTTAAACAAGAAATGGATCGATTTTTCTTTTAATTTGCCGCCGGGAACTTTTCTGGAAGGAGAAGAATAAATGGATAAAGTAAGCATATTTTCAGACGGGGCGGCTCGCAACAACCCCGGACCGGCCGGAGCGGGCGTGGTGATCAAACAGGGGGGCAAGATCGTCGCCGAGATCGCCGAATACCTGGGAAAGACCACCAACAATATTGCCGAATACATGGCTTTTATCCGCGGTTTGGAGGAAGCGCTGGCGCTTGGGGCAAAAGAAGTCGACTGCTTTGCCGATTCCGAACTTCTGGTCAAACAGATCCATGGAGAATATAAAGTTAAAAATGAAGGGCTGGTCCCCCTCTTCCACCATGCCCAATCGCTTTTAAAAAAATTCAAACACCATAAAGTAACTCATATCCGCCGGGAAAAGAACGAAGAGGCCGACCTCCTCTCCAACAAAGCGATCGACGACCACCAAAAAGCAAGCCACGGCCCATTGTTTGGCTAAACCTATGAAATTCTCCCTATTTCCTATAGAATAATAGCGGGGGGAGGCTGGACGGCTACTCTGATCGCGCGAGCGTATTGGGGAGGAAAGTCCGGACTCCATCGAGCGGCGTGCTGGGTAACGCCCAGTTGGGTTTAAACTCAAAGGAAAGTGCAACAGAAATTACACGGCCGAACTTAACCCTAAAGGTTAGGTGGCAAAGGTGAAAACGGGAGGTAAGAGCTCCCGACGTAACAGACCGGCGACGGTCACGTTGTAAACCCCACGCGGAGCAAGACCAAATAGGGAAAGAGGTTGCTCACCTCGCTATGATCCCGAGTAGGTCGCATCGAGGTCGCCAGTAATGTCGGCCCCAGATAGATTGCCGTACACGACAGAATCCGGCTTATAGGTCTCCCCCCACACCAACTTGCGAGGTTGGCAGTTTTTCTTTTAGTTGATAATTATTATTAAAGTCGATCACTTAAAAATAAAGCTATCAAGTTAATAAGTTGGTGTGGGGGCTGACCCCCTATTCTTTCATATCGAACTGGGAAGTATGATGTGGGATTTATCCCCACACCAACTTCTGTGCCACTTGAAGAGTTTAGTTGTGTATCAGTTAGAAGCACCCAATTTTTGGGTTAGTCTTACTTAGCTGGGAAGTTGGTGTGGGGATGTTTTACGTTTACGTTCTAAAAAGTCAAAAAGATAACAATTTGTACATTGGATCAACCAATAACCTTGAAAGAAGGCTTAGTGAACACAATCAGGGCAAGGTTTTCTCCACTAAAAGCCGCACTCCGTTTGAAATTATTTATTATGAAGCTTATAAGGCTGAAAGCGACGCTCGAAAACGAGAGCACAATCTCAAACTAAGAAGCAGAGCGCACACGCAACTGAAGAAAAGGATTGAGGGGAGTTTGAGATAATTAATGTTAATTATCCTTAACATCCCTTCCACAATGCAAGCATACCGTAGCGTCTTTAGGT
>JAHJKL010000075.1 GCA_018822365.1 Candidatus Margulisiibacteriota bacterium | reverse complement strand
TCCTTTGACCTTATTCTGGGTTGGGTCGATATAATAATTCCAGGCGCCGGTGAAGTTGGCTTTTTCCAGGTTGGCCTTGCGGAAGGTGCTGTTTTGCAGGTCACAGCCGGAAAAATCCGATTCCCTTAGGTCGGCGTTGACGAAGTCGCTCCCCTGGATGACGCACTCGCCAAAGCGGCTATGTTTGATATCGAGCCCGCTGAAGTTACAGAGGGCGATCTTGCATTTTTGAAAGCTCCAATCAAGAAGCAGTTTGTTGATCTTGATAAAAACGATCCCGATCAGTTTACAGCCGTTGAAATTGACCGAGCGGAAACCGCAACCATCGACTTTGATGTTTGCCAGGTTACATCCGGTAAAAGTACAGTCGCTGAAGATCGAGCCGCTGAAGTCCGAGCCGCTAAAATCGCATTTGTTGAAAGCGCATTCGGAGAACTCTTTGCGGCTAAGGTCAGCTTCTTGAAGGCTGACCTCATTAAAAGTTTGGTTGATGAAAGCGGCTTGGGCAAGGAGTGGGGTGGTTGGTGATTCGTTCATTGCTAACGCGCAAGCATCCCTAATTCAGAAAGAAATCGCGATATCTTTTCGATTTTGATCTTTTTATCCATGGGAATTATTTCCTTCAGGAGCAACTCTATTCGTTCGATCGCTTCATTTAGTTTAAGACTGCCGGCAGAGGTGATCGTTACAAATCGAGTTCGGGCGTCTCTTTCGCTTTCTCCGCTTTTAATTAGTCCGATTTTTTCCATAGGCAATAATAGCCGCGTCACCCCGGAGGCGGTCAGGCCAATTTTATTGGCCAGGTCTATCCTGCGCATTGTTCCATCGCTTGCCATATTAAGATTATACAGGATCGTAAATTCATTGAAGCCAAGTCCGCCCAGCCCGCAGTCAAAACGGCGCCCAACAATGGCTTGCGTCTTTGCCAGCTCTAATATAAATCTTATTGGTTCATTTGCTTTTTTCATATGCTTGATACATCAAGCATATGTCAAGCAATGTTAATTGTCAATCCGTCTGTTTTGAGGATGTGGCATTAATAAGCATTTATTTGTATAATGTTTCTTTCTGCCGGACAAATAGTATGAACAACGAAATCAAACCCGCCCGAGTTATCGCCCAATACCGGGGGAAGTACCGTGTTCTGGGTGAAAGCGGGGAAGCCTGGGCTGAAGTCGCCGGTAAAATTATTTTCGCGGCCAAGTCGCCCCTTGATTATCCGGTGGTGGGCGATCTGGTAAAGATTGTCGATCTGGGCTACGGCAACGCCCTTATTGAAGAAATACTTCCCAGAAAAAGTGTTTTAAAGCGAAAAGCGGCCGGCAAGGACGAGGTTCAGCCGATTGCCGCTAATGTTGATGCCGCTTTTATCGTGCAAGCGGTCGACCGCGACTTCAACCTGAACAGATTCGAGCGCTACCTGACGATCGTTCAGTCGGAAAAGATCAGCCCGGTTTTGGTCCTCAACAAGATCGATCTTCTTCCCCCGGAAAAGCTGGCCGAAATTACCGCCCAGGTCAAAGAGCGCTTTAAAGAGGTTCCGCTACTAACCACCAACGTCTTGAACGGTTTCGATGGCCTGGCGCGGGCGATCGAACCGGGGCAAATCTATTGTCTCCTCGGTTCTTCGGGGGTTGGCAAGTCGTCGCTGACCAATAAATTATTGGGAGAAGAATTGATAGCAACCAAAGAGATAAGCGCTCAAACGAAAAAAGGAAAGCATACGACTACTCATCGTGAACTTTTTGTCCTCAAGAATGGGGGGATGATCATCGATAATCCGGGGATGAGGGAGATTGGGCTGGCGGATGCGGCAGAGGGGCTAAAAAGCGTTTTCGCCGAGATCGAAGAGTTGAGCCGGTCTTGCAAGTTTCTCGATTGCACCCATCAGCACGAACCGGGGTGTGCTGTGCTGGCCGCGCTCAAATCGGGCGATTTAAGCAAAGAGAAATATAAAAATTATCTCAAATTGAAAAAAGAGAATGATTACTACGCCATGTCGAGCCTGGAAAAAAGACAGAGGGACAAGGATTTTGGCAAAATGGTTAAAACCGCGCTGAAGGAAGTCAAGAAGAGAAAAACCTAACCGGCCGCGCCGATCATCGCCTTTTTGGTGATGTTCGAAGCGATTGTTATATATGCTGATTAAGTTTTGCTCCTCTGATCACCAGCCAGGCCAGGAAGACAATTTCGCCCATGGTCATCACTTCACAGATTGAAATTATGGATTGAAGATTTGGGGTTAAAAGTTTAAGCAATGATCCAAGGGTGTAACCCATGCCCCCGACGAACAGCGCCCAACCGATGACTTTAGGAAAAAAACCGGATTTATAGACAAGGTAACCTAAAGGGAAGAGCCAGAGTCCCCAAAAAATAGAAGCAATAAGAACTCCCTGGTCATTTAACGAAAGGAACAACATCATTTGTTGGGGTTGATTCACAGAATAAATTGCGGCTACATTATTAAGACTGCTCAGCATCGCGATCGGGACGCTGACAAGGGCTAAAACTACCATTAGTAATGCCTGGTCTTTATTAACAGTCTCGAATAATTTATAAAGAAGAAGGACCGCAAAGATGAAGGCCAGCTGGGTCAGCAAGCTGGCAATTATCCCGGACCTGAAGAGGAAATCGTTAGCGATGATATTGGCAGCAGTGGCGGTCGAGTTGCCTGGGATAACCAGCAACGATGGAACATAAATTACTCCGAATATGCCCAGAACCATCCAGATGGGGTAGAGAATTCTTAAAATAGTTAAAGTTGTTTTCCTTGTCATGTTTTTCTCCTATACGCGCCAGCCGCGTGTTTGGCAGTTATCTTATTACTAATCCTTTGCGACTTCAAGAGCGTTTAATTAATAATATTCATGGCGATTAAGTATTATTTATTTGGGGGAGGGGGGCAAGGAAGGGGGGAAGCATATATTGTGATCTTGATAAGCAAAATAGCGTGATCGGACCGGCTCCAAAGCCGATTTATGTTGTACAATACAAGATGTTGGGAAATTAAGAGGGTTGGTTCTAGCTAGATGAAATTTGTGCCCAAGAATCGAAGGGGTACGAAATAAGCAAAGGATGGGGATTAAAATAACGATGAAAAATATGTTAGGTTTTATGTTGATTTGTTTACTAGTATTTATGGTTGGTTGTGGAAATCCCACAAAAAATATTAAAGTTACTGAAAAAAATAAAGACACTATATTTGAGCAAATCAAGAATTCTAAAGATTTAACTGCTGATGAGGTTAGGCTGTTGATGGCTTATATTATGCGTTCATCGATCGGCTCGATTTTTTCAAAAGAAGGAAAATTTCCTTATATTGGAAAAACTATTGGCGAGATTATAAACGCGGAATTAAAGATAGAAACGGAAGCAAATAGATTGGCCGAGGAGGCAAAAAAAGAAGAAGAAGAACTTGCGAAACAACTATCTTCTACTTTGCTTGTGGGGGTTTACAATAAAGGATTTGTTCCCGCAGATTATTCTTCTGGATCCTACGAAGATTATAT
>JAHJKL010000074.1 GCA_018822365.1 Candidatus Margulisiibacteriota bacterium | reverse complement strand
TGTTCCTGCGGCAGATAACCGATCCCCATCTTCGAGCGCTGGTGCATCGGGAAATAAGTTATGTCGTGATCGCCAAGGTAAACCCTTCCGGCGTTTGGCCTGACCAGGCCGACGACCATATAAAAAGTTGTTGTCTTCCCGGCCCCATTCGGGCCCAATAGCCCTACAACTTCTCCCTGGCTAACGCCGATCGAGATCTCTTTGACCGCGACTTTGGGACCATAACGTTTGATTAACTTGTCTGTTTTGAGGTGAATTTTACCAATTCCTCCAGTTTATTTTTTGCCGCTCCGGAATCGAGCGATTCGGCCGCTTTATTAATCCCTTCGTTAAGATCCTTGGCCAGACCGCCGACGTAAATAGCGGCCCCGGCGTTAAGTAAAACAATCTCTCGCTTCGCCCCTTTTTCTTCGTTGTTCAGGAGTCGGATCGCGATCTCGGCGTTGGCGGCCGGATCACCGCCGCGCAGCTCCTCGCCGCCAACCCGCAGTATACCAAAGTCTTCGGGCTTAATAAAATAAGTTTTAATGCCCCCATCACGGAGTTCGGTAACCTTGCTCTTCTCGCAGACCGAGATCTCGTCCAGGCCGTCATTCCCGTGAACGACCAGCGCGTTTTTAGTCCCAAGATTTTTAAGGACCGCCGCCATCACTTCGGTCAAATCCGCGTGAAACACCCCCAACACTTGAGCTGACGCGTTGGCCGGATTGGAAAGCGGGCCTAAAATATTAAATACCGTGCTGATCCCAATCTCTTTCCTAGTTGGGGCGGCAAAGCGCATCGCTTTGTGGAAATTTGGAGCGAAGATAAAACCGAGCCCGACCGTGTTAATGCACTCTTCAACCAGTTTCGGCTCAAGGTCAACTTTAACCCCCAAGGCCTCAAGCAGGTCGGCCGACCCGCAGCGGCTGGTGATCGATCGATTGCCGTGTTTGGCGATCGCGACCCCCGCCCCGGCCGCGATAAAAGCGGCAATTGTCGAGATATTAAAGGTCCCGGCATGGTCGCCGCCGGTCCCGCAGGTGTCGACCAGATTTTTTGAGTGAGGAAATATTTTAACTGAATGCTCCCGCATCTTCTCGGCAAAGCCGGTAATTTCGTCGACGCTTTCCCCTTTGGTGTGGAGGGCGGTGATCAGTGCGGCGATCTGCGACGGTGTCGCATCGCCGCGCATAATGGCATCCATCGCCAGAGCCGCTTCTTCTCTGGTCAGGTTATGGCCGTCAACAACTTTTTTAATCACGTTGATCATAGTCATTGTCCGCCGCAACCCGTAGAACAATTACCAGAACTGCAGCTGCCGCAGGAGCTTGAAGTTCCGAATAAAGCAGGAGCAGAAAAAACTCGCATCGCCAATTCCTGGCAGGCCGGACAACGGGGAATTGTTTTATCGTTCATCCCCTTCTGGACCTCGAATTTTTTACCGCAGCTGCCGCATTTGTAATCGTAAAATGGCATGTTATAATTGTATCGTGAAACAGCTTTCTTTTCAAGAAATCGTCCAAAACCTCAATAATTTCTGGGCCGGAGCGGGTTGCGCCATTCGCCAGCCTTACGACGTGGAAAAAGGGGCGGCTACCATGTCCCCCGCCACTTTTTTTGGCGTTCTCGGGCCCAAACCGTGGAACGTCGCTTATATCGATCCGGTCCGCCGGCCGACCGACGGCCGTTACGGAGAAAACCCAAACCGCCTCTTCCATTACTTTCAATATCAGGTCGTTATGAAACCGTCGCCACTGGCAATTCAGGAGCTCTACCTTGATTCTCTCCGGGCGATCGGCATTGATCCGGCCAAGCACGATGTCCGTTTTGTCGAAGATAACTGGGAATCGCCGACCCTGGGAGCCTGGGGGACAGGGTGGGAGGTCTGGGCCGAAGGGATGGAGATCACCCAGTTCACCTATTTTCAGGAATGCGGCGGGTTTCCCTGCAAACCGGTCGCGGTCGAGATCACTTACGGCCTGGAGCGGCTCGCCATGTTCATCCAGAAGGTGAACAGTGTGTATGACATCAGGTGGAATGACCGGGTCAAATACGGCGAAATTTATCTTCCGGCAGAACAACAACATTCAAAATATAATTTTGAGGCGGCCAACATAGAACGGCTCCTCCAGCTTTTCCAGCTCTATGAAAAAGAAGCCTGGTCGCTGATCGACCAAAAACTCGTCCTCCCCGCCTATGATTACGTCTTAAAATGCTCCCACACTTTCAACCTGCTTGATGCCCGGGGGGCGGTCTCGGTCAGCGAACGGATGGGTTATATTCTGAAGATCAGAAAAATGGCGCGCAACTGCGCGAAATTATATGTCGAAAATATCTAAGCCTCTCAATCTACTGCTCGAACTCGGCTGCGAAGAGATCCCGGCCCGTTTTATGCCGGGATTTTTGGCCGACCTCAAAGCCAAGGCGGAAGAAAAGCTGAAGAAGGAAAGGCTCGTTTTTGACCGGGTCACGACGTTAGGGACAAACCGCCGGCTGGTCTTGTTCATCGAAAATTTAGCCTCCGCCCAGGCCGACCTCTCCGAAGAGGTCAAAGGGCCGCCGGCCGATATCGCCTTTGACCAATCCGGCAACCCCAAGCCGCCCGCTATCGGGTTTGCTAAAAGCCAGGGGATCGATATCAAAGAGATCATCGTCAAACCGCTCGGCAATAAAAACTATTTGTTCGCCAGGATCGAACGGCGCGGATCGCCAACCGCCAGGCTTCTCCCCATCCTTCTGCCGGAGATCATCGCCTCGCTTTACCAGCCGCTCGCCATGCGCTGGGGAGACCTTGACTTCAAATTCATCCGCCCGATCCACTGGATCGTTGCCCTCTACGGCGCGAAGATCGTTAAATTCGAATTGGCCGGAGTCAAAACAGGAAACAAGACCGCTCCCCATCACTTTGTTAAAAATGTAGGGACAGGGCTTGTCCCTGTCCGAACTAGCGGACAGCCACAAGGGCTGTCCCTACAAAGTTATAAAAACCAACTTCTCAAACTCGGCGTGATCGTCGACCAGCAGGAACGGGAAGCGTTGGTCAAAGCACAAATTGAAACCGCCGCCAGGAAAGCCGGAGCGACCGCGCAGGTCCCGGCCGATCTTTTGGCTGAGGTCAATTTCCTGGTGGAAAACCCGATCGCTTATATCGGCTCTTTTGATCCCAAATTCCTGGAGGTCCCGTCCGAGGTCCTGACCACCTCCATGAAAAAGAACCAGAAATATTTTCCTTTGATCGACAAATCAGGCGCCCTCGCCCCCAGGTTCATTGTCGTCACCAACGGCTGCCGGGAGAAAAGTGTTGTCGAGGGGAACCGAAAGGTCCTGACCGCCCGGCTGGCGGACGCCCGCTTCTTTTTTGAAGAGGACAAAAAGCTGCCGCTCAAGATGAGGACCGCCGATCTGGCCGGGATCGTCTTTTTTGATAAGCTCGGCTCCCTGGCCGACAAAGCGGAGCGGCTCGCCAGGCTGGCCGAATATATCGGCAAGCAGCTGGCCCTTAAAAACAGCTCTTTGGCTCTGGTCGACCGGATCGCCCGCCTATGTAAGGCTGACCTAACCACAAAGATGGTTTACGAATTCCCCGAATTGCAGGGGACCATGGGGCAGGTCTACGCGCTCCTCGAGGGGGAAGACCCGATCGTCGCCCAGGGGATCTTTGAACACTACCTCCCCCGCTTTGGCGGAGACGATCTGCCGCTAACTCCCGAAGGAACGACCGTCGCCCTGGCCGACCGGCTCGATTCGCTGATCGGTTATTTTGGCGTAGGGGCGGTCCCGACCGGCTCCGAAGATCCATACGGCTTGCGCCGGGCAGCCCTCGGGATCATCCGGATCATGCTCGAGAAAAAGCTCAACCTCGCTCTGGACGATGCGATCGAACACGGGTATAAACTATACGACAAGAGCCTTCCTGCCCAGGACTTTGCCAGGGTCAAGCGGCAGCTGTTGGAGTTTATTTTCTCCCGGCTTAAACCAGCCTTGATCGACCAGGGAATTCGCTATGACATTGCCGACGCGGTCCTTGCCGATTGCTCGGATGTCAGCCTTTGCGCCGACATCGCAATTGCCATTACGAAAACGGCGAACCAGAAGTGGTTCCAGGATCTCGTCCGCTCCGCCGACCGGATCAGCCGGATCGCCAAAGAGGCCAGCCGGGAAACGGTCGTGACCGATGACCTGATCGAAAAGGAAGAAAAAGAACTGCACGACCTTTATTTGAAGGTCAATTGGGAAACGGCGGCGGCCGCACGCGACGGCCAATGGGACAAGGTTTTGCAAAAACTCGCCGAGTTGACCCCGGCGGTCGATCTTTTTTTCGACAAGATCCTGGTCATGCACCAGGAAGAGCGGATCAAGACCAACCGGTTAGCACTGTTAAAGGGTTTAGAAAAGAGCTATCGGCTCGCCGCCGACTTCAGTAAAATTGTGATTGACGGCGACAAGAAATGAACCGGCGTTCCGCGGCTCTCCTGCTCGGTCTCATTGTTTTATCCCTTCCGGCCTCCGCCCGATTCATCAGCCTGCAAACCACGATCACCGCCTCGGTCGGCGCCAAGACAGCCGCGATCAATTTTTCCGCGGTCAACAAAGGAGATGAACCGGCCCATAACGTCTGGAGCGAACTGGTTGTTTTTGGCCGGACCTATTCCAATAATAACCGGACCGTCCTCCCCCCTTCGGAAAAATATCTGGCCCGCTACACTATTCCTTTGGCCGGGCAAAAAGGAAGTTACCCCCTGCTGTTAACCATCCACTACACGGATGGCAACCAGTATCCATTTTCCGCTTTGACCGCCGCCCCACTGATCATTGGCAGGGAACCACCGGCCGCTCTCTGGGGAGTGGTCAAACCAGCCGCCTTTACTAAAGACGGGGAGATAGAAGTCGCGCTTAAAAATATGACCAGGCAAACCCAAACCATCGGCTTAGCGCTTTTTTTACCGCAAGAGCTTAACACTGATCTTAAACCGGCCAATATCGATCTCTCCCCCGGGTCTAACCGGACAATAAAGATCAAACTCTCCAATTTTTCCGCTCTTCCAGGCAGCTCTTACCAGCTTTTTATCATCGCGCAAACCGATGGAGAGTCAGGACATACGACAGCAATCATCCCGGGAAATGTCAAAATTGAAAAGGGATCGATGCTTTGGATCAACCCGGCCTGGCTGATCGGCCTGCTTGCCGGATTGGGGGCGGTTTTCATTGCGGCACAATTTTACAAAAAATAACCTACTCGACTTGACTGGTTTATTCTTTATTTTTGCCTATCTTTTGGCTTATTTCGATCCCAGACTCCTCTTTTCAGGAACGATCACTGCGGGCGGGGATACCGGGTCCCACTATTACACTGCCGTTTACTTAAAAGATCTCCTCCTCCCTCAAGGAAAACTTATGGGGTGGCTGCAGGGAAATTACGCCGGTTTTCCCCTGTTTTATCATTATTTTCCACTTCCTTTCATATTAATAGTAGCAATGAGCTATCTAATCTCACTGCCGGTCGCTTTTAAGCTGGGAACGGTCTTTGGCATTTTTCTTTTGCCATTGGCTGTCTATTACAGCTTTCGGACCATTCGTTATCCTTTTCCGATCCCAATTTGCGCAGCCGCCCTGACCCTCCCTTTTCTCTTTATGGAAGCGAACAGCATGTGGGGAGGGAACATCCCGAGTACTCTGGCAGGCGAATTTTCTTACAGCCTGGGACTGGCTCTTTTATTTTTCTTTTTGGGGAGTTTATTTAACGGGATTCAAAAAAACGATAAAGGCATTATTAATGGGATCCTGGTCGCATTAATGGCAATGAGCCACGGCTACGCGGTGATCTTTTCGATTGTCATTGGCAGTTATTTTCTTTTTGACCGGAACAATTTCCGGCCAAATATCTGGTATTTGTTCCGGGTTTTTGGACTGGGTTTGCTCCTCTGCTCTTTCTGGCTCATCCCTTTTCTCTTTACTCTCCCTTATGTAACCGAATATGTCACTGCCTGGCGGATAAATTCCCCCCTGGAGATCCTGCCGGTTGTCCTCTGGCCCGGTTTGCTCTTAAGTTCGGTCGCCCTTATTATTAATCGAACCGACCAAAGGAGCAGATATTTTGCTTATTGCGCCGGGTTCGGTCTGCTCCTTTATTTTCTAAGCCCAAGGATCGGCATGCTCGATATCCGCTTTATCCCAATTCTCCAGCTCTTTATCGCGGCTTTTGGCGCGACAATTATTCTTCCATTCCGTCACCGGATCAGGCGGATCGAGCTTCTCCCGGCGATCGTTATGCTGGCGGTCATTTTATTCACCAGTGCCAATGTCACTTATATTAAAGGGTGGATCAATTGGAACTACAGCGGGTTTGAAGGTAAACCAAGCTGGCCATTATTCCAACAAATTAATAACCATCTCCGTTCGAGCGGGACCGATCGGGTGGTTTACGAACACACCCCCCTGACTAACATTTTTGGGACCGAACGGGCCTTTGAATCGCTCCCGTTTTTTGCCGGCCGCAACACCCTGGAAGGGCTCTACATGCAATCGGCGGTCAGTTCCCCTTTTGTTTTTCTGATCCAATCGCAGGTTTCCAAGATCTGCTCCGCTCCTTTTCCACAATACCGTTATGGCCGACTCGACCTTAAATCGGCAATCCCAAGATTAAAACTTTTTAACGTCGGCCAATATATAGCCAGAAGTCCAGAGGCCAAAGAGCAGGCGGCCCGGCTCAGGGAATTCCGGCTAGAAAAAACTTTTGGAGATTACAACATTTACCGGTTAACCGTAAATTCCGGCCATTATGTTGAGGCACTCGCCCAGCCGCCGGTCGCCGTCAGGCCAAAAAATTGGAAGCGCGATTTTTTTGCCTGGTTTGCTTCCAATCAAGTGACCGGACCGCCGCTGGTCGTGGCTGACCACCTGGAAGGAAAGCCAAATTATCTGACCCCTAAATCCTCCGTGATCACCGAAATATTCAAACCGGAAGAGATTGTTTTCAACACTCCCCTGGTCGGCTATCCGCACCTGATTAAAGTCTCTTATCATCCCAACTGGCAAGTCGAAGGGGCAAAAAAGATCTATCTCGCTTCTCCTGCCTTTATGCTGGTCTATCCGGAACAGACCAGGGTCAGGTTGTATTTCAGTCGTGGCTTCCCAGAATATTTTGGCGGCGCTTTAACCTTGGCCGGTATTTTCCTGGCAATCTTTGGTATAATCTCTTGCAATGGTAAAAAAGGTTGAGCTATCAATAGTTCTGCCGGTCTGCGACGAGGCGGGAAATCTTCCGGAACTCTTTTCCAGATTGGCCGCTGTTCTTCGTCCGCTGACCAATGATTACGAGCTTATTCTAATCGATGACGGGAGCCGCGATGATTCGTGGCGGCTGATCAGCGAAGCGGCCCGATCAGAACCCCGGATCAAAGCACTCCGTTTTTCCCGCAACTTCGGCCAGATGGCCGCCTTGACCGCGGGGCTTGATCTGGCAATGGGTGACGCGATTATTATGATGGACGCCGACCTTCAGCATCCGCCGGAATTACTCCCCAGGCTGATTGAAAAATGGCGCGGCGGCGCCGAGATCGTCAATACTATCAGACATGAAACCGGGAACGGAAATTTATTTAAACGGCTGACCGCCAGAGTTTTTTACCGGCTGATCAATCTGTTCAGCGGACTAACCTTACCGGCCGGCGCCGCCGATTTCCGCCTGCTAGGCCGGAAAGCGGCCGATTCTCTCAAGGGGTTCAGGGAACAAGCCCGTTTCCTGCGGGGGCTGGTCAACTGGCTCGGTTTCCGCCAGGAGTTCATCGAATACCGTGTCGACAAACGGCCATCCGGTAAAAGCAAATACTCCCTCCGGAAAATGGCCGCCTTTTCTCTGGACGGGATCTTTTCCTTTTCCGTCCTCCCACTGCGGCTCGCCGCCGCGCTTGGCCTGCTGGTTGCCGCGGCCAGCTTTATTTATTTGGGCTACACCCTTTACATCCGCTTTTTCACCGACCGGGCAATTGAAGGTTGGGCCTCCGTCCTGGGGGCCCTTCTTTTTATCGGCGGTCTTCAGCTCGCCTTCCTTGGCCTAATTGGCGAATATATCGGCCGGATCTATGAGGAAGCCAAACAGCGCCCCCTTTATATTGTCAGAGAAAGGATCGGGCAGTGAAGATTATTGTCGTTATGCCAGCCTATAACGCCGCTAAAACTATCGAAAAAACTTATCGTGATATCCCGGCCGGCTCGGTCTCCGATATCGTTCTTGGCGACGATTGCTCGACCGACCGGACGGTTGAGATCGCCAAACGCCTCGGCCTGCGGGTCTTAAAGACCGAACGGAACTCCGGCTACGGCGGCAACCAGAAAATGCTTTACCGGGAAGCGCTCGCCCGCGGCGCCGATGTCGTGGTGATGCTCCACCCCGACTGGCAATACGACGCGACCAAAATCCCGGCGCTGGTCGCCCCCATTTTGCGAGGAGAAAAAGATCTAATGATGGGGTCGCGCCTGCTGGGAGGAAAAGACGGAACCCTGGCCGGGGGGATGCCGCTTTATAAATATATTTCCAATCGTTTCCTTTCGTTCATTGAAGAATTCACCTTTCGTCTCCATCTTTCCGAATACCACTCCGGATTCCGGGCCTACAGCCGCAAGGTCCTGACCAGCCTCCCGATCGAACGGTTTTCAAACGATTTTGTTTTTGACACAGAACTCCTGGCCGGAGTGGCCGCCCTTAATCTTCCGGCCGGAGAAATTGCTGTCCCCTGCCGCTATTTCCCCGAAGCTTCGGAGATCAATTTTCGCCGGAGTCTGATCTACGGCCTGGCAACCCTCTGGGCCTGCGTCAAGCATGTCTTAAAACCCAAGAACCGAGATAGAGCTTGATAACCGCGACGTTTAGCCGCGGGTTATCATTGTCTATTTACTGTCTATTTTCCCGTGATATAATTGGCTGGATAAAATTTCATGCTTAATAGTCTTAATAATAAAAGACCGGGTTTTTCTTTTATCGAGATCATGTTCACGATGTTCATACTTGGAATTGTGGCAATGATCGCCAGCGCCGTTTTCCGCGATTTAGCCCCAGCCGCCAATAATAGTGTGGAAAAAAGCTCCGTGGAAGCGGTGAAGACCGGGATAATGCTCTACTATTTGGATCCGGACAGAGGGAATATGGTAAACTTCCCACCACAACTCGATTCAGCCCCGGTCGATTCGTACGCCTCTCCGAACAATCCATTCTTTGATGTGGTTTTAACTCAAGCGGTCTCAAGCAATTGGTATAAGATAGGGGCAAACAGTTGGGAATGCGTCTCTTCAGGCAATGTTTATGAATATCAAGCGGCTAATTCCGGCCTCTTTTGGCTAGTTGGGACTGCTCCTTCACCCACAACAACAACAACAACTACTACTACTACTACGACAACGACAACGACAACGACAACAACAACGACGACCACCACTACCACAAGCACCACGACTACAACCCTGGGAAAGCCGTCGGTAAAAACCCTGCCGGCGACAGGCATAGGAAGAACATCGGCAAATTTGAATATGGCTTACGATTTTAGCAGTTATAAAACCGGTCAGGTCAGCTTCAATTACCGGCGGTCGGATTCCATGGCCTGGACAATCACCTCCTGGTCAACACAAAATGGCGCGGGAAATTACTCGCGGTATATTACAGGGCTATCCAGGGGCCGGACTTATTATTTCCAGGCGCGATTGAGGTATGGCTTACCATCGGTGATTATATCCGGCGCGATTCTTTCCTTTACAACTTTGCCTTAGTCAAGCTTATTACACCATCGTGGTTATTTATCAGGGGATCGGATTTTGAGCTCATCGAGAATCGTTGCCGCTGATTTTTTTATCCGGGCGATTTCATCGATTAACGGCTTTCCCCCGTTGATTTTTATCTGACACCTGGTTTTTATCTCATCCAAAATACTATTGGTCTCGCTGGCCGGTAAAACAACAAACCTCTGGATAAGCAGTAGAACCGCCAACCCGCATAGAAAAAAAGCCCCCAGCCGGACCAAAGAAAGGAGTCCGGAAAACATTTCCGCTTGAAAGTTTAATATTCTGGGGATCTCAACCTGAAAAACAACAGCGGGTTTTCTTGAAATGTCGTTAATAAGCAAATAACCAATCAGTTTATCTTTGTTAGGCGCTTTTAGGAAGATCGGCGATCTGCCCAATTCAGGAAGCACAGCCGCAATTTCCGGGGCAAGCGAAGGGTCGTTTAGAAGATGAACGCTCGTAAAAAGATGAGTAATAGATATCAAACGGTTGATTAAATCCGATCCCAGCGATCGGCCCATAACCAACGTGCCGCGGCCGGGCCCACTCCCATCGCTTCTCAAGATCTGGTTCGATACCACAAAAAACGCCCCCCCTGGAAGGAGGGAAACCCCCTGTTTATGCGATTCCTCCGGCGAGCATAGGAATTTTTTGACCAGGTCATTTACCTTTTCCGCCGGAAGCGGTTTCAGCTTGCCATCAGCGCCGACCTCCATGGCGTAGAGGGGTTTTCCTCCATTATCGCAGAACAGCATGAAATCAAGATTAAGGGACTGGTAGGTTCCCAAAGAGAGATTCGACCTGACATACGCGCGGCTACCACTGGCGGCAAATTCATATGTATCATCCCAAAGCGCCCAGTCTTTAATGATTTCACCAAATTGCGCGTAAGTGTCGTTAATAATGTACAGTATCCGCCCAATATCATTGAGGGCGTAATCCCGCTCCAGTTTGGTGAATCGGTCAAAGACAGTCTTATTGGCGACCAGATCGGTCGCGAAGTAAAAGAAAAAAAACGCAAAGACAACGGTTAAAATAACTTTGTTTTTTATACTCATTTTTTCACCGGATGTATTTTATTAGAACCATTAAGATTTAACAAGTAGATATTTCTTACTTAGTAAATTTCCAGCCAGTCGGCCGCTTCCCAACTGCCGACTCCCCCTTCTCCGGTCCCGGATCCACCAAGGCCGATTACCAAAGTCGGTAAATAAGCTTCATCATAGTATAACGCGAGCGAACCACCCAAAGTCGAAGTGGTCTGGCTGACAATCGCTCCCCGAATCGTGCCGGAAGAGCCGGGAACAAGACGGGTGCAATATAAGAGCCCCCGGATAGTCCAGCCGCCGCTGGTATTGATTCGCCCGTAAGGAGCAAGCATGGTGGCGGTAATATTCCCTTGAAGGTTGAGAGCTCCATTGCCGTTGTAGGAAGAATAAAGAATGGAGCCGGACGGGACCGTCAAGCCGTTATATATCCTGGTGCCGCTTTTTGAGTAAGCTTCAAAGCTGACCGTTATGCTCGAGCCCCCCTGACAGGTGAAATAGCGATTAGCGACGAATCTAATCCCGCCGCCAATCCCCGCGCCGTAGTTGATAATAATATCTCCGTTCCCGCTCGGTTTGCCGGTTGAGACCAAAGTCCCCGGGCCGTTAACGGTCGCTCCCGAGCCGATCGTGACATTCCGGTAATATAGAGTGTTCCCGTTAAGGTTTAAAATATCTCCCCAGCCCAGGTTCAAAGAACTGCCGGCGCTGACATTGGTCAAAGCCAGAATGCCGTCATAATGCGAATTGTCCCAGGTCGGCAGATCAATCGGCGGACTCGCCTCCCACGAAGCGTAGCCGGCCGTACCAGAAAGAGCGATGCTGGTGCTGTAAATCGTGCCGTCAAGCTGTTGGGCGGAATTTCGCATCGAGATCGGGCCATTGTAATAATAATCACCGTAAATCCTGGCGTTGCCTGAAATGATCAAGGTCGCGCCGCCGCCGCTCCCTGAATATTGGGCGTAATCAAAGTTGAACGGCAGGCCTCCTCCTCCGGTCCGATTGATGGTCGGTCTAATGACCCGGATATACGCTATTCCTTCCGTGGTTAAGACCCCGGTGACGGTTACCACGATCGAGTCTTTTGAGGCGCTGGAGGTGCCGATCGAAAAGAAGCCGCCGTTAAAAGCCTTTGTTTCCGAGGAGGGGGGGGTTGACCAGTCCTGGTCTTCTCCCAATAGCTTTAAATAATATTCCTGACCGGCGTTGGCGATATAAAAAGTTCTAAGGGAGGAATAGCCCCTGACCGCCAGGGAACTTCCGGAAAAAAAGAGTGAACTCAACGAAATGACCAGCATGGTTAACGCTAAAATGATAAATACTACCGCGACCAGCGTTACCCCCTTTCTATTCATAGATTTTTTATCCTTATTGCCGCCGATGATTCGAGCGCGACCTTGCTGTTTTCCTTGACCAGTGTCAGGCGGATCCAAATGGATGAGACATTACTCATGTTTGGATCGTCAGTCCCGTCGTCTCTCAAGTAGCGGAGAGAGAGTCCGCCTGGATCGGCCAGGTTCCCGGCAAGGATAACGCCATTCCTCTTCAGGGAAGAGCCGTCCTGCGCGAAAGAGATCTCATGACCAAGCTTATCGCGAATGGTCACCTGCGTCGGAGTGTGGACAATAATGCTTACGTTCTTATCGGCAATCCGTAGTTCCCGCGTCATTCGGTTCATCGCTCCGGTCGCTTCAGAAAGCAGTTCTTTTTGCGCGCTGAAAAAGAGCCAGGAGTTGAGACTTTCCTGAATGAAGATCGCTATCCCGGAAAACATCAGGCCGAGAAGAGTTATGACGAGAATGCTTTCAATCAGGGAAAAACCTTTTTTCATATTAATAATTCGCCCTGATTACCGCGAGCTCAAGCGGGCTCCCCAGCCTGGGATGACGGATCAAAACGGCGACTTTTTTATAATCGGTCGGTCCGGCGACGCTGGCGTTAAAATCCGCGGGAGTGGTATAGTTGAAGTTAATCTGAAACGAGTATTGGGCAAGGTCTCCGGTAAAATTGGTCTGCGCCTGGTTAACGGCCAGTTCAAATGACCCTCCCAGTGTCTGTTCCATTTTTTCCGCCGCCAGATATTGAGCAATGGTGTAGATCTCGGCGGTGGAGCCTTTTAGCCCGGTGGTGATGTAGATCGTGATCAGAGAATACATAACAATTCCCAGGATGGCAACGGCGATGACCAGTTCAATCAAGGAAAACCCTTTTCTCATCAGTTGTGAATCCTCCCGGTGCCTGGCGTAATGTAAATACTTTTACTCCTCCCCTGGTAGCTTAAGGTGATGGCCGCTTCAGGAGAAACCGCGGCTCCTCCTTTATCAACGTAAGGAGCCCCCAGGGGATCAAACTCCACTTTTTTTCCTCCAACAATATTTACCGCCGAGATCTCAACGCCATTAAATATCCGGGCAAGATTAACGCTGAACGGACCTCCGGCCGGATCGGCGATTATGGAATCAGTCGTCCCATCAGTTTTGTAGATCGTATATGAATTGTTTGGCGCCGCTTCAAAAGTTACGCCATACCATTCGGTCATGACCAGCGCCATGTTCCTGGCGTAGGAGAGGTCAAAAGCGACTTTTTTGGCGGCCGCGTCGAGCTTGACCCCGCGGTAAGGAGTTATAGAAATAAAAGTGTAAGAGGCAACGATCACCATTACGACCATGGCAATGATCAGTTCAATCATCGTGAATCCGGCTCGACAGAGGCGCTCTGGGCACTGTAATTTCATTTAGCACGAATTTTAGCATCTCGACCGGTAAATACAAGCGGCAAAATAGCATCTTTGTTTGCATCTTTGTTTGACATTCCCTTTACCTCTTATATAATTGCCACTAGATGAAAAAAACGGTTATAATCGTTGCGGCCATTGTTCTTTTTTGGATCGGCGGCGTCAACGCTTTTGAAATGCGCTCCGGTTATTACGTTGGCTCCGGCGTTCCCCGGTCAATAACCGGACTTGGCCTCTCCCCTGACCTTGTTATCATAAAAGCGGATACTGCCGCCGGCCGGGCGGTCTGGCGGTCGTCCGCTATGGCCTCTGATTGAACCGCTTACTTTGAAAACGCCGCGTATAATTATTCCGGAGCCATTACTACTTTAAATACCGACGGCTTTTCGCTTGGCACCGACCCCGGCGTTAACGCGGCCAATATCCGCTATACCTGGGTCGCGTTTTCCGGGAGCGGCGGCAACGATTTTAAAGTCGGTTCGTATACCGGCACAGGCGCCGACGACCGCAACATTACCGGTTTAGGCTTTCAACCAAACCTGGCTGTCATTAAACGCGACGGCGCCTCGCTGGGAGTCTGGTCCACCTCAAAAATGGGGGCCGATAACACCCACTATTTTTCGGCTACCGCCCCGACCGCTGACAGGATTCAGGCTTTGCAGAGCGATGGTTTTCAGGTTGGGAGTGACGCTGAAGTCAACCTGAACGGCCAGACCTATTACTACTTCACCTTTAAAGCCGGGGCGGACAGTCTGACCATCGAAAGCTACACCGGTGACGGAGTAGATAACCGCTCAATTGCTCTGGGCTTCAAACCGGATCTTGTCTGGGTAAAACAATCAGCCGCCGCCAATGTCGCCGTCATGCGCAACAATCGGAATTATGGCGACGAAACCCAATTGTTCTCCGCTACCGCCAATGCGGTTGATCATATCCAGACATTAGAAGCCAGCGGCTTCTCGGTCGGAACTAACGCCAGGGTCAACGCCAACGCCAGTGTTTATTACTGCGTCGGCTTCAGGGGGGTGCCAACCACAACCCCCAGCGGAGTTTTCCGGATGATCAGCGGCTCCTATGTAGGGAACGGCGCCAGTCAGTCGATTGCCGACCTGCCGTTCCAGCCGGAACTGGTGATAATAAAATCAGACTCAACCGGCGCCGCGGTCTTTTCCTCCCCTATGATGGCTTCTGATTCGACCGCTACTTTTGCCACCGCCGCGGTAAATTTCGTCAATGGAATAGTCTCGCGTAATAACACTGGTTTCACCGTTGGGGCGAACGCGGCTGTTAACAGCCTGGCGGTCACCTACCGCTGGATCGCTTTCAGCGGCTCCGGGTCCAGCAATTTCACGGTTGGCGCTTACACCGGGACCGGACTCGATAACCGCTCCATCACTGGGCTGGGCTTTACCCCAGATCTCGTCGTGGTCAAGAGGAATGCCGCTTCGCTTGGCGTTTTCAAAACATCCGCCATCGCCGGCGACGCGACCGCGTATTTCTCGGCCACGGCCGATACCGCCGATCGCGTCCAGTCGCTGGAAACGGACGGCTTTCAAATTGGCGCCAACGCCGAAGTCAACACCGCCGCCTCCACTTATTTTTATTTTGCTTTTAAAAACACCACCGGCCAATGCACTGTTGGGGCATATACCGGAAATGGCATTGATAACCGCTCGATCAGCGGACTGGGCTTTCGGCCCGGACTCGCCTGGATCAAGAGACCGGAACTCACCAGCGGAGCGGTCCAAAAAGCCAGGAATTTGAGCGGCGACAGCGCTCAATATTTCACCGCGACCGCCAACGCTCTTGACATGGTGCAGGCTCTGGAGACCGACGGTTTCCAAGTTGGGACCAACGCGACGGTTAATGCCAACCTGGTCGACTACCGCTACGCCGCCTGGAAATCGACTTCAACCCGGCTTGCCTGTGCAGTTCAGCCGACAAGCGCCGTCGCTGGGACCATTATTTCTCCTTCGGTTCAAGTAATAATCCAGGACGCGGACGGAAACACCGACACGGCGGATAACAGCACCCCGGTCACGATCGCCATTGCCAATAATCCCGGCGGTGGAACGCTCGCCGGGACGCTGACAAAAACCGCCGCGGCCGGAATCGTAACTTTCAACGACCTTAGCATCAACAAAACCGGGACCGGTTATACGCTAAACGCTTCAGCGTCCGGTTTAACTTCAGCCATAACCGACTCCTTTAACATCTCTCCCGCCACGGCCGCCCAGGTCGTTTTTTCCGTCCAGCCGGCAACCACCCCGGCCAATTCCGTCATCACCCCGGAAGTTCAGGTCTTAATCCAGGATGCGTTGGGCAACAATATTGTTTCCGACAGCTCCACCCAGGTAACCGTTAGCCTCGGCAGTAACCCGGCCGGCGGCACACTGGCCGGAACTTTGACTAAAACAGCAACCAATGGAACCGTTGTTTTTAATGATTTATCAAGCAATAATCCCGGCTCCGGTTATACGCTGACCGCCAACGCGAGCGGTTTGACCGCGGCTGTTTCCAACGCCTTCACTATCTCCCCACCCCCAAATATCACAACTCTGACGCCAACCAGCGGCGCGATCAACATCCGTCCCAACGCCACCCTTGCCATCCAGTTCAGCCAGGTGATGGACCAGCCGTCAACAATAAACGCCCTGACCTTAAAAGCGATCCGCGATAACAATGCCGTTTCGTTAGAATCGCCGGCGGTTTCGGGAAGTTCCACCTGGGACGCCTCGGGCCAGACGCTTTATTTCACACCGTTGGCCGCCATGGAAAAAGGCTACACCTATCAGGCGACGATCTCAACTAACGCGAAAAACGCCGATCTGGGCGCGCTGGCAACCGCTGAAAGCTGGTCTTTTACCGTTACTTACGACCAGGCGGCGGCCAACACCTTCTACAGCAGTGATGGTAAAGTGCGGGTTGTTTTGGCGGGCGGGGCGTTGCCTGTCGACGGCCTGGTTGATATCAACCAGAACCCGATCACTCAACCTCGGTTTGTCGACCCGGCTAAGATCACGCTGGCAAACAGCAAAGCGGGCGGCGCGGGATCAATCACCGAACTCAACGCGTTTGATGCCTATGGATCACGAGTTTCGACCAGTTTTGCCTCATCAGTTACCCTGACCTTCTTCTATGATGATCTTGACAACGATGGAGTTATTGACGGAACAACCCCACCGGTCCCGGCCGCCAATTTGATGATCTACCGGCTCGATGAAAGCCACGGCCTCTGGGTCCGTCTTCCCGGTTCGACTGTCGACCTGGTTAATCACCTGGTCTCCGCTCCGATCACCGGTTTTTCAGTCTACGCTCTGATGGCGACTTCAGCCACTGATTCCAGCGCGGTCTTCACCTTTCCCAACCCCTATAAACCATCGCTCGGACACTCCTCTATAACTTTTAGCAACATTCCGACCCAGGGAGTGATCAAGATCTTCACCCTCTCCGGCGACCTGGTAAAAACGATCAGCAACACCAGCAATGGACAATTTAACTGGGATGCCAGGAATGAAGCCGGTGAACTATTGACCTCCGGCCTCTATTTTTATGTCGTTAAAGCGACTGGCGGGACTTCGACAGGAAAATTGGTAATTATCAGATGAAAAAGAACGCGCTGTTCTATATTGTCTGCTTCCTTTGGGGAACGGCCGCCTTTGCCGCGCCCGGGTCCGGCTCCGGTGTGGAATTTTTAAAGCTTGGAGCGGGGGCAAGGCCTCTGGCCATGGGGAACGCTTTTACCGCGCAACCCGGCGATCTTTCAGCCATTTTTTTCAATCCTGCCGGATTAAGCCAGCTAATTCTCCCGGAAGCTATGACCCTGTACGGGCAATCTTTTGGTTCGACCGCCTACCAGGCCGCGGCAGTCGCTTATCCAACGAACATAGGAACGGTTGGGCTCGGTTATTTATCGTTTGGCTCCGGCGATATCCAGGGGTATGACCAGAACGGCGCCTTAACCTCTTCATTTAACACTTATTCTTATGGGTTTAACCTCTCGCTGGCGAGAAAGCTCAATACCGACCTCTCGATTGGGGGCGGGGTCAGATTGATTTCGGAACGGCTGGAGGGAAGCGCCGCGACAACCCTGGCGCTTGACGCCGGATTACTGTATAAAGCTAACTCCGTCCTTAATTTGGGCCTGGCGGTCATTAACTACGGACCTGGTTTGAAGTTCATTTCCGACACCACCCCCCTGCCGACCGCCTACCGGCTGGCGACCGGCTGGACTATTCCCTTTTATAACGCCCCCCTCAAGGTTAATACTGACATCGTTTTTTATCCCGACACGACCAGGTTCAATGTTGGAGCCGAATATCTGGTTAAAAATCTTTTAGCCGTCCGGCTCGGCAGTGACGGCGGTCTGCCGCGCGCCGGGATCGGCCTGGCGGCCGACCGGTTTTCGTTTGACTACGCTTATTTGAGCCATCAGGAGCTGGGGGGGGCGCATCAGTTCAGCCTTGGCATTCTCCTGGATTCTCCGGCCAAGATTAAGACCGCGACTTCCCCTTATTACGAACTTCTCTCCGCCGGAAAAAAGAGCTATGATAAGGGGGAGTATTTGGACGCGCTGGTCCTCTTCTCCAGAGTGCTGGAAATGAACCCGGACAACAGCGACGCCCTGGCCCTGCAAAAAGAAGCCCAAAACAAACTGGAAAGACAGCTGACCGAAAAGGGCCGGGCCGATTCGCTTATTTACCTTGGCGAAGCGATGAAATCGGTCGTCAATCGGCAGTACAAAACCGCGCTGGAACAGGTCAAACGGGCGCTGGCAAAAGACCCGGACAACGAACAGGCTCAAAACTTAAAAAAGAAATTAGAATTTATACTTTCCCTTGATAAAAAGAACTAAGCGAAAGGAGCGAACATGAAAAGCACACGCGATAACCGGCTAGCGGTCGGCCTGTTTTTATTACTATTTTTTTCCGCGGCCCCCGCTTTCCCAACCACCATCGACGAGCTCTATGATCAGGCCGTCAACCAGTATTTTATCGGCAACAACGATGAAGCAATTAAAAACTTGAATGAGGTTTTGAAGTACGAGCCAAACAACGCCAAAGCACGGTCTTTCCTCAGTGAAATTCAAGGGACAGGGGAAAAGCCAACCCCACCCCCGGCTCCAATCCCAAAGACAGTCGCGACCCCTGTCCCGACTCCTGTCCCGACACCAAAGCCAGTAATCGCGCCGCGGCCGCGCCGCGCCGCGCCAGAGAAAAAAGACGCTGATCTTCAACAACAGGCCAAGAACGCCCGAGCGTTGCAACTCTTTCTGGCGGCAAAAGAAAGTTTTACCGGCGGCCGGCCGATCGAGGCGATCAATTACCTGTTACAAATCGAATCAATTATCCCCAATTATCCTGATTCAAAATTATTGTTGGCCGAAATCCAAGCGAAAATTTCCCTGGAAGCCGCCGCGCCGGTCGATTTACCCCAAAAAACCAATGATCTTACTTACGTTGTCGCTCCCTACTTAGCGGTTTTTGCCGCGCTGGTTATGTTGTTAATATACAAGCTGATTTCCAACTGGCGGCTGGCCAGGCTTACACGCTGTGATGAATGCGGCACTTTCAATCCCAGAGACGCGGAATTTTGCAAAAAATGCGGTTATCGCCTGAAGCTTCCTGATCTGACCGATACCCAAAAGAGCTGGTTTTCTAAATTTGATTGGCAGAAAAATCCTTTTACCTTAAGCATTATTCCGGACACTTACGCCGGACATCAAACTGAAATCTCAATGATCATCGAAAAAATAAATACCGCCAGCGGCCATATTTTAGTAATTGGCGGCCTGGGGACCGGCAAGTCAACCTTATTGCAGTGGCTGGAGAAAAACCTGAAAAAACGCTTTGAAACCATTTATGTTATTCGCCCCCCCAGCCGACCGGATGAATTAATCGACCTGGTTTCCGCAACAATCACCAAAAAAACGACCCATACCAAAAAGTACACCATTTATGAGTTTCAGGAGTTCTGTCGGGCCAGCAAACGCCCGATAATCATCTTCCTTGACGAAGCCCACGAGTTTAACGAGGAATTCGAGCAGTTCATCAGGACTCTGGGCGACCTGCAAAATGTCACGCTGGTCATGGCTGGTTTGCCTCAAGCGCGGGAAAAACTAAAACGCGACCTTCCCGCTTTGTTTGATCGGATCGTGGAAAGCATCCTGCTCGGCTCGCTTTCTCTGGAAGAAACTAAAGATCTACTGCAAAAAAGGATTTCCAACGCCGGCGGGAAAGGGCTGGGACCTTTTACCACCACCGCGGTTGAAAAAATATTCGACCTAAGTTACGGCATTCCCCGCGGCATTCTTAAGATCAGCGATTGGGTTATTACCCAGGCGATGCGAGCCGGCAAAAATGTTATCGACGCTCCAGACGTCGCGGCTTACAAGAATGAAATTGAGCTGGCCAATCCCGGACAAAATATCATAAGGGAGAACAATAATGGCTAAATCGGTCCTCGTTATTGAAGATTTCCCGGCAACCCTTTCCATGTTCAAACAGATTATTGAAACGGCCGGCTACGAGTTTCAAGGGGTCGAGACCGGGGAAAAGGCCTTAGAAGTTTTGGCCAGGAAAAAGTTTGATCTTATCCTGCTTGATATTATGTTGCCAAGGGTCGATGGATTTGAGGTCGCGAGACGCGCCAGAACAAGTCGTTTTAACAGAGCCACTCCAATTATCGCTTTAACCGCCTTTGATGTTGCTGATATTACCAACAGGTGCCGGGCGGCCGGAATTAACGATGTTTTCTTGAAGCCATTTGAAGTTGACAATCTGATAGACGTTATCAATAAGCATCTGATGGCGCCATGACCAGCCGCTTTGAGGTGATTTTCCCGGCCTATAACGAAGAAAAACGATTGCTCGGCCACCGCACGCTGGAAGCGTTCTACTCCCATTTAACCCGGCTTTATGGCCTGGAATTTTCCATGACCGTAGTCCTGAACGGCTGCACGGATAAAAGCTTTGAAATCGTTGAACGGTTGGCCAACAAGCACCAGCGGCTAAAAGTCCTGGTCATAAGCGAGAAAGGTAAAGGAGCGGCCTTTATTCATGGGTTGCGGCAGGTAACCGCTCCGCTTTTCGCCTTTATCGACATTGACGGGGCGATCGCTCCGGAACAGCTCGACCGACTCCTCCCCTACACGCGATCGGCCGACATAGTTTTCGGCTCCAGAAAACTCCCTTCTTCCTTCATCCGGAAACAACCACCGTTAATCCGAAGATTAAACAGCTCGCTGGCCGGTTTTTGCGTCCGATCAATCCTCGCCACCCGGGTAAGAGATCCTTTCTGCGGCATAAAGATTTTTAAAACCGCCTCGGCGAAAAACATCCTGCCAAGCTTGAAATGCAAATCGTCGATGATTGACAGCAACATCTTATACGCGGCGCGTCAGGCCGGCCTAAAAGTCGTCGAAGCGCCGGTGGAATGGGGCTATGTCGAAGGTTCAAAGGTCAAACTCCGCTCTGACCTTAACTGTTTGATCGAATTATTCAAAATAAAACACCAATACTGCGGGAACACCCTTGGTTTCAGCCGTGAACAATGTACCTGATCGCCTTCACGCCGCTTTTTTTTAATTTGTTGTATTTTCTCAGCCATGTTTTCATTGTCTTTAGCTATCCGTTTTCCTTCAATCATGTTGAAGGGGCAATGTGGGGGTCGCTCGTTGCCGCCAAAACTTTCGGACTTTATCCCAACTACCAGCTTTATCCGTATCTGCCAACCTCCTATCCGCCGTTATTTTATCTGTTAGCCCTGCCGCTTCATTCTTTCTTTCATCTGGGGCTTACGGCCGGCCGTTTAATCAGTCTGACTTCGACCCTCCTGATCGCCGGGTTTTTTGCGCGACTTTCTTATTGTTACAGCCGCGATCGTTTCCTTGGCCTTCTTCTCTTTCTGGCCTTCCTCTCCTCACCCGACATTTTTTATTGGGGGACGCTTTATCGGGTTGATTTGCTCCTCTCTCTTTTTCTTTGTTTGGCGCTATATTTTGGTTTGGTCAGAAGCGACTCTTTTAGGTCAAAAATGCTGGCGCTGTTGTTTTTCTGGCTGGCTTTTGTAACCAAATCATCATTTATCGTCCCGCCGATCGTGGTTTTCGGCCTCTGGCTCTCCTGTGAATTCCAAAAAGACCGGACTATTGTCAAAACTCTCGGGCTGATTACGTTATTTTCAATCTGTCTTGGCCTCACTCTTGGCCTGTTGCAAATCGTCACCCTGGGACAATACATCCCTCAAGTTTTCGGATTGATGACTTCGATGTCGTATTTTAACCTGACCGACGGAATCAACCTGCTTCTCCTTTTTTTCAAGCTCTACTGGCCGCTTTTGACCCTTGTGGTCGGTTTATTGCTGTTCCTGCTTCAACAAAAAAAGCTGGCCGCCGTTCAGATCGCGGCTTTCAGCGGCCTGGCCGCCTCCTTCCTTTACATTCTCATCTTCGGCAGTCGGATGGGCTCTGATACCAATTATTTCCTGGAGAGTTATCTCTGGCTGTTTCTGGCTATCTGCTTCGCTCTGCCGGTTTTCTGGAAGAATCCCTGGCATCAGCGGTTTTTGCTGGCCTCACTGGCCATTTTCGCGCTGGCGACCACTCCCTGCTCGCTCAACCCTTTCGCGCAATCTTTTTTTGAACCAAGCGCTTCGCTGGAGTATTTCGGCCAGGATAAGCTGGTTAAAAACCAGATCGTGTCGATCATCAAACCGTCGAAGGGCGATGTCTTGACCGACGACGCCGCCATAGCGATCCTGGCCGGTAAAATGCCGGTCTTTGAGCCGTACATTTTAAAATGGCAGGAACAGCTGGGCCATTGGGACAAACAACGTTTCTCTTCAGAAATAAAAGACGGCCGGTATAACTATCTGGCAATCAGCGGGCGATATCGCGATATCCCTTTCATCATGAATATGATAAAATCTGATTATGTGAATGTCGCCAATTTCAGCACCCCAAAAATGGATAACGGCTCCAGAGTCTGGGGAATATACAAATTTAAAGGTATAAAACGTGGTCGAAATTAAAATCGCTCCTGTCGCCAATTATCTTGACCAGGTCGCCCGCAACCACGCGCGAATCCTTAATCATCTCGAACTGCTGGAAAAAAAAATCAAGATCGGCGGACAATTAGGCTTGATCGCCACCGATGACATTCCGGCAGAGCTGGTCGAGAGCAACCTCTCCCTCCTTGACCAGTTGCAGAAAGGAAGCATTCCCCTGCCGTCCACGCTGGAGCGTCTTGGCCAAAATATCGGCCTGACCGTGGCCGAGGTTGAACACCTGCTTGATTCAATTATTGCCATCGGCCACCTGGAATTCCATCCGACCGATTTCTGCGACCATCGCTGTATCGGCTGTTACTATAAGGACAAAGGAGATGACGTCCTCCCCTTCCCTTTTGTGGCTAAGATCCTGCAACGCTACAAGCCGCGCTCGGTGGTGCTGGTCGGCGGCGGGGAACCGACCTTCTACCATTACCAGCAACAGGTTTTCAGCGATCTGGTCTCGGAGATCAAGAGGTTCAATCCAAAGATCCAGATCGGACTGGTGACTAAAGGGACCTTTATCCCGCCAGGCAATTGGCAGGAACAGATCGACTGGACCAGATTGTCTCTAGATGCCGCCGCGCCGGAAACTTTCCTGGAAACAAAGGGAAAAGACGGCTTTCAACAGGTTCTGAACAATTTCATCACTTATTTGCGAGGCCCTATCCCTAATGTCGGGATCGGCTTTCTTTACTGGAGCCGCAATATCGCGGAAGCAACGACTGTCCCCAGGCTGATTTACGCTCTGGTCAACAGAGTTGATCCCCGCCTGCTGGTTAAAAGCAACATCCAATATCGCCCGATGCGGCCGGGGGTAGATTCGCCGGAAAAAGTCAGGAAGAACCATGTCCATGAGTCAATGATCTGCTCTGCTCAGCAGGTTGAAAAAGCTACCAGAGAGTTTGAAGAGGTTATTCTGGCTGATCAGCCGGTCGGTCGCTATATCCAAAACCACACCAACTGGAGCAAGGTTTCCGAAGGTAATGGCTTGCGTCGCGGCCAGCCGTTCGCCTATTGTTATTATTCCCTGCTCTTCAAGATTTTCAGACCGACCGGTGAAGTTTACCCCTGTTTTGTCAGGGTCTCCGACCCGGACTATTTAATCGGCAATTTCCTGGAGGAGACCGACGCGGAACACCGGAAGATTGCCCTGTTATCGTACCTGTTTTTCAACAAAGCGCGTCTGTTTTGCGACCCTGAAAAATGCCGCCTCTCCTGGCTAAACAATATCGCCGAGCGTGGCTATAAAGATCGCGGCCTGAAGCCGACCGGAGCGGCGGCAAGCAGTTATTTCTTCTAAACCATGTGCGGCATCTGTGGCATCTATCATTTTGACTTAAGCCGCGATTGCCCGACCCGTTCCGACCTGAATAATAAAATTGACCGGATGCTCGCCGCGCTCGCTCATCGCGGCACATATTCAGGGAAAATCATTGATCCGGATCTTCCGCTGGCCATCGGCATGCGCCGACTGCCGATCGTCGACTCCCGGAATCGGTTTACCGTCCCGCTGGCCAATGAACGGGGAGATATCTTTCTTTCCGCCAACGGAGAAATCTACAACTCGGGCGAGTTGCTTGCTCAAGCTCCGCGTCCACTCTCCCGTCCGCCGCGCTCCGACCTGGAAGCGATCTTAACTTTATATGAAAAACAGGGGATCGATTGCCTGGCTTTACTCCAGGGAATGTTCGCCCTGGCAATTTGGGACAAAAGAAAAAAAAGACTCCTGCTCGTAAGAGACCAGGCCGGCGTAAAGCCGCTCTTTTATCTGGAGCGTAACGGAACTCTCTATTTTTCTTCCGAAATCAAAGCGCTCAAAGCGGTCTGCGCCCCCCTATCAATAAATCACGCGGCCCTTTACGATTATCTTTGTCTGCAGTATATCCCTCAACCAAAGACCATCTATAAAGAGATTCAAGCTCTGCCTCCGGGAGAATACATCATTGTTGAAAACCAACAATTTTCCCGGGCGGCGTATTGGCGAAGCCATCCTGCCGGCACGGACTCTGGAAAAAGTCCAAGCGAGCTGGCTGAACAGACCGAGCAGCTGCTTGCCGCCAACATTAAATCGGCCCTGGCAACCGACCAGCCGCTGGGGATCCTGCTTAGCGGCGGAGTTGATTCCAGCCTGTTAACCGTGCTGGGAGCCAGGCACCATCCAGCCCCACTGCATACTTATTCGGCCGCTTTCACCGAAGCAAGTTTCGACGACACCGCCGCCGCTGTCAGGGTGGCTCAAAAGGTCAAGAGCATTCATCATCGGATAACGATCGACCAGGATAAAGTATTTGCCGCTCTGCCGGAAGTGATCGCGGGCCTCGACCAGCCGTTTGCGGAGGGCTCCTTTGTCCCATACGAACTGATCTGCCGGGAAGCCAAAAAGGACGTGCGCGTCCTGTTGGCCGGCGAGGGAGCCGATGAGCTCTTCGGGGGATATGAGATCTATCGGGCCCTGCTCTGGAAACGACTGTTAGACCGTCTGCCTCCTGGCTTAACGGACCGCCTCCGGAACCTGGTCGCCAGGCTGCCTGTCTCCCGCGATAAAGTCAGCCTGGATTTCAAGTTAAAACGTTTTTTTGAAGGTTTAGGGGTTTCGGAGGTTTACGCCCATTTATTCTGGCGGCGGGCCTTTTCGGAAGCGGAGATCTCCCGTTTCTGCCGTCCGGAATTCATCACTCAAGCCAGAACCCAGGAAACAGCCTTCCCACAGGCCCAGCGGCTTTTCAATGAAACCGCACTTGCCGATTCGCTGGCCGGCCACCTGTATTTGGACCAGCAAATATCCCTGGTTTCAGATCTTTTATACCGGGCCGATCTGATCAGCATGCGGCACACTCTGGAAGTCCGCGTCCCTTTCCTGCAAAAGGAATTGATCGAACAGAGCCAGACGATCCCCACCTTATTAAAATTCAATCTTTTCCAGGATAAAATATTATTTAGACGAATAGCCAAAAAATACTTGCCAAGCGATCTGGCCGAAAAAAGAAAAAAAGGGTTTAACATCCCTTACTCCGCCTGGCTTGCCACCTCTCAAGGCCAGGCCCTGCTACGGGAACATTTAACGGGAAACAATCACTTGCAATCAATAATGGAAAACCTTATAATTCCAGCCGAAATGATGCGCGACCATCAGAGGGGAGCGAAAGATTATGGGCACCCGCTTTGGACCCTGTTAATTCTGGCGATGTGGAATAAAAAGGAAGGATATGTTGTCTAATAACAATCGCCGGGGTTTCACGCTGATTGAAACGATCATTATCATCATAATCCTTAGCGTTATCAGCACAGTCATCCTGCCGCGTTTTATTGATTTCCGTTCTAAAAGTTATGAAGCGATTGAAAAAGAAACAATCGGAGCAATCCATTCCGGCATTGCCATTTATTCAGTGGAAAAAGTTATCGAAGGCTTAAATAACACGTACCCCTACAGCCTGGACAATGCCAATTACGGAAATGCCGGGGCAAGCAATCCCCTTTTTACTCAAGTTTTGCTCCAACCGGTTATCGAACCAAATTGGGAAAAGATCTCGGGCAACAGATATTTATTCAGGCCGACCGGCCATTATTATCTTTATCAATCAACCGGCAATTTTACCCGGCAATGATCCGCCAAACACACCGTTTCGCAGCGCTTTGCCTGGCCCTGCTTGTTCTGTTTTTCCTGCTCGCTTTCAAGGTCAGCAACAACGACATCTGGGGGAACCTGGCTCAGGGCCAATACCTGTTCAATCATCACGCTCTTTCCGCCAGCGAAACCTTTGCCTATTCCAGCACCAGGGAAGAAGTAATAATCCATACCTGGCTCTCCGATTATATCCTGTTCTCCGTTTTTCACTTTTTTTCATTTCCGGGATTAATTTTTCTAAAATTTGGGCTTTTTTCCTTTGGTTTTTTCGCGCTTTTCTTCCATCTGTCCCGCGATCGTTCGTCATTTTTTCCCGCGCTGGCGGGATTAATCCTGACTTTCCTGGTCGTCAACGAACGGTTTGTAGTCAAAGCTGAAATGTTCGGTTTCTTTTATTGCTCAATTTTTTTGATCTTTTTTAACCAGTACCGCCGGACCGGACGGTCAGCCTGGCTGGTTGGTCTTGGCCTGGTCCAAATGCTCTGGGCCAACCAGCACGGGTCATTTCTTCTTGGTCCGTTGCTGGCGGCGGTCTTTTTTATAGGCGACACGCTGGACCGCTTTCTCCAGTCCAACCGTCAGCCTGATCTGACCCGTTATCTGCCGCTCGCGGTTGTTTTATTTGGCGCATGCCTGGCCAATCCTTACGGCTACAGGCTCCTATTTTATCCGGTCCAACAAACTACCAAATGGATTTACATCAAAAACATCAGTGAATGGCTCCCGCCTCTTCAAACCCGGATGTCCGTTATTGACCGGCTCCCCCTGTGGTTTGCCGGATTGAATTTGCTGTTGATCCTGGTCAATCGGAAAAAAGTCGAATTTTCGCGGCTGGCGCTCTTCCTGGTGTTTTTTTTCATTTATCTGTATTCCAGAAGGTTCGTCCTTTACTTCGGTCTGATCGGTTTTTACGTCATGGCAAAGAACTTAAATGACCTGGAATGGCCCTCTCCCGGCCCGATCCGGCGGCGGGCCGGGCTCGGACTGTTCTTCGCGCTTGAAATCTCGCTGGCCGTCTGTCTTTGGCGCCAGCCTCTCTGGCATCGGGAACCGGGACTGGGGGCCGCGCTCCAGCTTTATCCGTCGCGGACCATCGATTGCCTGAAAACCTGCTGGCGCCCCGACAGCGGACGCCTGCTTAACAATTACGATATCGGCAACTTTTTAATCTGGAGCCTTTACCCGGAAATCAAGGTTTTTATCGACGGCCGCAACATGGTCTATGACGAATCATTTTATCGTGATTATTTGTCCTTGTTGACGACACCGGAAACGGCCTTCCCCCGGCTGGCGCCGACCTTCGACTTCTCCGCCGCCCTCCTCTCCTACAATTCAAAGGAAACCAGGCAACTGATCCCCTACCTGCTAAAACAGGCCAACTGGCGGCTGGCCGCTTATGACAATGCCTCCGTCCTTTTTCTTAGGAGCGACGCCATCAGCCTGGCTTTGCCGGACACCGGGCGAAATCCGCCGGATGATAATCTTGCTTATGCCGAGCTGTTTCGTTTGCTCGGTTGGGAACAGGATTTTATCCGGCTCTGCCGGTTGAATATCAGTCGGGCGCCGCAACAAAGCGCCGCTTATGATTTGCTGATCGAATATTACAACGAACAAAACAAATTATCTTCGTTGGAAAAGGTCTTGCGCGAAAAAGAGAGGCAAAACATCGGCAATTATTGGGATTACTACCTGCTGGGGTATTTTGCCGAAGGCGGCGGCCGGGTCGCGTCAGCCGAGGGGTTCTATCTTTCTTGCCTCCGGCTAAACCAGGACTATGTTCCCGCTTACAACAACCTCGGCTCCATCTATTTAACGGCGAAGAAATACGCGCTGGCCAGACATTACTTGACGCGCGGACGTCGGCTCAACCCCGACGATCCCGACCTGTTGTTCAACACCGGATTGTATTACCGGTATGTGGAAGACGATTACGATAAAGCAAAGCGTTTATGGTCGCGCTGTCTGAAGAACCTCAACTATCCAGCGAGCCAACCGCAAGCCAACCGGGAACAACTCGCCAGGAAGATCAAAGAGGAAACGGAGAAGATAAACAGTGAAACCATTTTATTTTAACGCAAAGACCGGCGCTTTAGCCTTATTGCTCGCCTACACCTTCGGGTTGCTGCTTTTGAATTTTCTGCATTATGAAATTCAAACAGCAGGGTATCCTCTGCAGGTCGACAATTCGGAAAGCGTGGTCCTGAATGAAGCGCTCCGTCTCAAAGGCGGCCTGGGTCACCTCTACAAACCGCTGGATTCCCCCCCCTTCCTGCAGGTTTGTTATCCGCCGCTTTACCTTTGGCTGGCGGCCAAAGCCACTCCATCATCGCCCGGACAACTCTTCCTCCCTGGCCGTTTGATCACCTTTGCCTCGTCAATATTGATCATGATCATCCTTGCTTTTATCATTAACCGCTATTCAAAGTCATTTTTCAGCGTCATTGCCGGACTGTCGCTGTATGTATCCTCCCCTCTTATCCTCCATTGGAGCGCCCTGATCAGGGTTGATCTCCCGGGGATTTTTCTGATGATGCTGGCGCTGGCGCTCTATCTCGCGCGCCCCAAAAGATTTGCCTGGCTCTTCATCTTCCCCCTGCTTTTAGGACTATTTACCAAACACACGCTGATCGCTTTTCCGGCCGCCATAATCGCCGACAGCCTGATTGCCCGCGACAAATCCGCTCTTAAATCGATCGGGGTTTTCTGCCTGCTCGGCCTGACCATCTTTCTCGTTTTGAGCTATCTTACCGACGGTCTTTTTTATCAGCACATTGTGACCTATTCGATCCTGCCATGGAGGCCGGAAATACTGCTGAATCACGCGCGACAGTTTATCGGCTCCCATCCTTATTATCCGATTTTACTGGCATTCTACTTCAACCCCTTCACCAGACCTTACCGTTCGTTCAGGCTTATCACGCTTGGCCTGTTTTTTTCACTGATCGAATTTTGCTTCAGCGGCCGCATCGGAACGGTTAGCAATTTTCAGCTCTCCTTTTTTATCTTCGCGACCATCGCGATCGCGCTAAGCTCTTTTCCTCTCGACCGACCCCGCGACCTTAGCGCAGTATGGCTTCTGTCCGTTCTGATCTTTGCCCAGCTATTACATGCCGCGTTTTTTTCCAACATTTCTCCGTCCGCGCTCAAAAAACATTTTCGGCTGAACATTAAACACGCCAATCAGATTAATTCTCTGATCAGGAAAACCAAAGGAGAGATTTTAACCTCGGACGCCCAATGGGCCCTGTTCAATAACAAAACATTTATTTTTGATTCATTCGCCATGTCAATGCTTGCCAGAAAACAACTATGGGACCAGTCTTTGATCATCAACCGAATAAGCGAAGAAACCTTTTCTCTGATTATTCTGGACTTTGACCCGCGTTACCCTTCAGAACATCAAAAACACCAGTTTACCGAAGAAATATTAACCGCCATTAAGAAACATTACCGCTTTAAAACCATCATCGGCGGGGTCGGTATTTTTGTTCCGATGTCGAATTGACAATCACCTTTATTCCGATATAATTGGCGTTAATGCCGTGGAAAAGATCAGCCTTAGGGATTGACCTCCGTGTAAGTTCAGTTAAAGTGGTCGAGGTCGAGATTACTGAACAGGGTCCAACCATAAAAAAATGGGGGATCACGGAAATCCCCGCCAAGCTTCAAGATCACCCCGAAGTTGAAAACGCCAAAGCCGACGCTTTGCGCAAACTACTTGATGTTCATGGCATCAAGGCCAAAGAAGCCTATGTCGCCGCCGGCGGAGAATTGTCGGCGGTTAAATTAGTCTCCCTGGTCGGGGTCGGCGAATCGGAGGTCGCGGAAGCGATCCGGTGGAAGTTCACCCAGGAGATCCCCTTCCCGATCGAAGAAGCAATCATTGATTTCTATCCCCTGCCCAAGGAAAAAACGCCGGCCGGTGATAGAACCAACTATGTTGCCGCCTGCTTGAGCAGTAAAACCTATCATCAATACCAGCATATTTTATCTAAAGCCGGCCTGAATTTAGCCGGCATCAACGTTCTTCCGCTCGCCCTGCAGGAGCTCTATCAGGAAGAACTGGCAAAAAGCGCCGATAAATTGGTTGCTGTTATTTATCTCGGAAAAAAAAGCACCAATATCAGCATCTTCCGCAAAGGGATCTTTGAATTCAATCGGGACCTGCCCATCGGCGGCGACGCGATCACGCTGGCGATGTCGGGGATAATTGTTTCCGCTGAAGGGAAAGCTGAAATATCCCTGGATGAAGCTGAAAAAATAAAAATGGCGTACGGGATCCCGATCAACGCTGAAAATTTTCCCAAGGTTAGGGAACTCCCCATCTCCCAATTGCAAGCGATGGTCCGCCCCGCTCTGGAAAAAGTCTTGGGCGAGATCGCCCGGACCATCGAATATTACAAAGGACAGAGCGGAGAAGCGACCGTTAACAAAATTATCCTGACCGGCGGGAGTTCGCTTACCCCGAACTTCAAGGAATTTCTGGAGGCCGGACTGGGGATCCCAATTGAAATCCCCAAACTAAAGTTTGATCACAATCCGCGGCTCTCGGCCGCGATCGGCGCGGTGCTGGCCGGCAAAAACAAGATCAACCTTTTGCCTGACGACGTGAAGAACCGCTGGAAACTTATCTCCAGCAAGCTCTCGCGACCGGTCGTCATTTTCCCGGCTTTTTTCGGGGTTCTGGCGGCGGTTTACCTAATCTTTTGGGCGCAAGCGGTCCTGCTTCAGCAGGATAACAACTACCTTAACGCCCGATTGACTTATTATCAACCCAGGTTAACAAGATTTAGCCAGCTCGAAAAAGACTCCGCCGAAGAAGAGCAAAAGAGACTAATGATGACGTCGTTTAAGGAAAAACGGACCCAAATTCCAAGGGTTTTTGAAGAGCTTAGTAATTATATTCCCGTTAGCGTCACTATTAACAGCATCAAAATGACGATCAACAGCCTCCACCTTTGGGGGACGGCCTACAAATATAACGATTCAGCCGAAAACATCCTATCCTATTTTGTTTTAAACCTTTCGACTTCACCGGTTCTGGAAGATGTTCAACTCGTCCAGGCGGTAAAAAACTACCAGCACAACGTGGAATCATTTAATTTTGAGATTGTCGGCCGAATCAAGGAGTAGTAATGCTCAATAAATTATCGAACCGGGAAAGAAACCTGTTAACCATTATGGCGCTGGTCATTGCCATCTATATGTTTGATCTCTTTTTCTTTTCCCCAATTCTGCGGGAACTCAAAATCGCCAGGGAAAAACGCCAGGAACTCCGTCTGGACCTTCAAGTCGCGGAAAAAAAGATCAGGATCCTGGAAATACTGCAAGATAAATCTGGGGTCATACGGCCAGACACTCCATCTTCCACCCAGAGGCGAGCCCTGCAAACCCTGCAAAGCATTTCCCAGGTCACAACCAGATCAAAACTGAATCTGATCACCGTTCGTCCAATCCAGAGCCAGGAACAGGGGCGGCTTAAATTCAGCCTTACCTGCTCCGGTAAATATAGAAATCTCTACGACTTCATGGTCTATTTGAATGATCTTCCAATAATCGTTATAATTGACATACTCGACTGCTTCTCCAATGGCGCGAAAGATCCGACGCTTGACATAACAATGACTCTGATAGCCTATTACTAAAATATAAAGAGTGTACTCTATGAAAATATTATTATCGTTGGTTGCTTTGGTCGCCGCCTTATACGCGCTCTATGCCTACTACCAGCCAAACGAGACAAACCTCCCGGCTCCTCAACCAAACTTCCAGTCACCCCCCCCCAATAGATCGGCGCCTGCCACCACGGAAACCGCCGCGACAACATCCCTCGCCCCGCTTCCCGCGCCAGAGCCAGAATTCAAAGAATTGGTCGACCCTTTCGCTTTGAGGATCAAGATCAAAGAGTTTGAGGTCAAACCCCAGCCCAAGGCGGCCCCAACAGAGCCAAAAGAAGCGCCGCCAGCTTTACCCAAATTGGAAGGGATCTGGTGGGATACGGATATGAGGATCGCGTTTATTTCCGGCCAGGCGGTCCCGGTTGGAGGAACGGTCATGAACTGGAAAGTCACCGCAATTTATAAAGACCGGGTCATTATCAGAAAAGGGTCGTCGGAAAAAACTTTAAAAATGGAGGAAAAATAATCATGAAAAAAACAGTCAGTCTCGTTTTGCTCTGTTCGATCCTGCTCCTCTGCCAGACCGGCGCTTTTGCCGCCCCGGCCAAACAGATGGAAAATGTCACCATCAGCAAGGGAAAGGTGTATCTCAACTTAAGGGATGCCGATGTCAAATCGGTCCTGCAGATCTTTGCCAAGGCGACCAAGGTCAACATTGTCGCAGCGGACGACGTGACCGGAAAGGTCACTGTAACCTTCTCCGGGATCGACCCGAAAGAAGGAATGGAAGCGGTCCTGCGGACCAAAGGGTTGGATTGGTTCGAAGAGTCGGGAACGATCTTTGTCTCGACCAAGAAGATCCTGCGCACCTACTATCTGGCCAATGCCAAACCGACCGATCTCCAGACGACTTTGACCGCGATCCTCCCTTCAGGAAGCACCGTTACTGCTGATGACGCCTACAACGCCCTGGTGATCCAAACCTCTTCCGACTACCTCCCCCGGATCGAGAGGTTGATCAAGGAGCTCGACGTGCCGCCGATCCAGGTCATGGTCGAAGCCAAGATCATTGAAGTCCGCACCGGCAATAACGCCAATTTAGGGGTCGACATCAAAGCGACCAAGTCGACCAACGCCAATGACGTGGTCCAAACTAAAAACCTTTCCGGGCGACCGGGCGACAATCCCGCCCAGGGCCTCTACGGGCAGATCTTCAAGGTCTATACCGACATTAACGTCGAAAGCTATCTCTCCGCCATGGCGACCAACACCAATTACAACGTCATCGCCTCCCCAAGGATCACCACCATGAACAACAAAGAGGCGACGATCCTGATCGGCGCCAAGTACGGCTACAAGACCACGGTGATCTCCGATACGACCACTACCCAGGTCGTCAATTTCCTTTCGGTCGGCACCTCGCTCGCTATCACCCCCAACGTTTCAAAGAACGGCCTGATCAGGATGAAGGTCGCCCCTAAGGTCAGCGAAGGATCGGTCGTGGGTGACCTGCCGCAGGAAAATACGACTGAAACCAAAAACGAGGTCGTGGTTAACGATGGCCAGACTTTTGTCATCGGCGGACTGACGAAAGAAAAAGATGTCCAAACCGATTATGGCGTCCCCTTCCTGATGGATGTCCCGGTCATCGGCGCGTTTTTTCGAAAAACCGTGATCAGCAAGGAGAAAGACGAGTTGCTGGTCTTTGTCACGCCGCATATCGTAACCCCTGAATATCTGAAAACAATGAACGAACCCAAGGATGAACTGGAAAATAAAAGCGCAAAACAAAAAGCTAAATTACTCCACTAAGGCTTTATTCAGAAGTCGCGTCGCGGCTCATTAATTCGGTGATCGCTTCGTAGGGTTTCTTACCCTGATAGAGGACGTTATGAACCTGCCGGGCGATCGGTAGTTCGACCTTATACTCCCTGGAGAGCTCAAGAGCGGCAATTGTCGTCGGGACCCCTTCCGCGACCTCTTTTTTCCCAGCCATGATCTCTTTAATGCTTTTACCTTCGGCCAGGCTTGTTCCAACCTGATGGTTGCGCGACAGCTGGCTGGAACAGGTGGTGATCAGGTCTCCCATTCCTGATAATCCGGCAAAAGTCTCTCTCTTCCCCCCCATCGCGATCCCCAACCGGGTGATCTCGGCGATCCCCCTGATCAGCATCGCCGCTTTCGCGTTGTTCCCCAACTGCAAACCGTCAACGATCCCCGAAGCGATCGCAATGACGTTCTTTAACGCTCCTCCCAGCTGAACCCCGATAACATCGTCGTTGGTATAAACCCTAAAACGCCCGGAAAGGAGGCTTTTTTGGACAGCAAGCGCCAAATCCCTGTCAGCCGCGGCAACAACCGCCGCCGCCGGGAGCCCCCGAGCGATCTCTTTTGACAGATTGGGGCCGGAAAGGACACAAGCCTCGCCGCAGCAATTAAGCTCTTCTTTAATAATTTCGGCCGGCAGCCGCCTGGTCCCCTCTTCGATCCCTTTACCGGCCGAAACGATCAGCGCTTTACGATTGATCAGCTCTTTTGCTTCCCTGGCCACCCCTCTAAGATATTGAGTTGGTACGACAAAAAGAGCAAGATCAGCCTCTTTCAGGCATGTTAGGCAAGACGAAGCCTCAATTATAGCCGGGAGTTGGAACCCGGGAAGATACATTTTGTTCTCGTGAAATTCATTGATCGAGCCTGCGACCTCTGCTTCCCTGGCCCAAATGGTGACCGGATGCTTGTTTTCCGCGAATAAGAGGGCCAGAGTCGTTCCCCAGGCGCCGGCGCCAACAATCGATATTTTCATTTTTTTTCTCCTATCCGCAACTCGGTCCCATTCATCAGCCGCTTAATATTGGGTAAATGGCGGGCCAAAATAAAGATGGCCGCAACAATAGACAGATAAAAATAAGGGAGCGGTTTTACCATTATATACATTAATACGGCCACGACCCAGGGGGTAATAATTGACGCGAGCGAAACATATCTGGTCAGGTAAATAATAATAACTACCAGCAATAAAGCCAGGCCAAAAATATCCGGAGCGATCCCGGCCAATATCCCAAAGCCGGTCGCCGCTCCCTTCCCTCCCCTAAATCCAAGAAAGACAGGAAAAGTGTGTCCCAGCAAAGCGGCCAACCCAAGGAAAATGATCACCAACGGGTCCCCGCCCACCAAACTGCCGATCAGGACCGCGGCATACCCTTTGGCAAAATCAAAGAAGAAGGCCAGTCCCCCCGGCAGCGGGCCGGCAGAGCGGAGCACATTGGTCGCCCCAATGTTGCCGGAGCCGACACAATGGAGGTCAACCCCCCATATTTTGGCTATAATAAAGCTAAAAGGAATAGAACCAAGCAGGTAGCAACCTAAAGCGAACAAAAAGATCATGTTTCAATTCTACTTTACTTGAAATTGACCGTCAAGCTTGGTATAATTTTAATTCATTTATGGGCATAGCAATAACCGAAGTCAGACCAGGAACGACCGTGGAGATTGACGGCAAAATCTTTAAATGCCTGGAATATAACCACATTAAATGGGCCCAACAGGCAAGAGTCAAGACCAAGTTCAAGGACCTGCGCAGCGGCGCCATTATTGAACGGACTTTTAATGTAGACGACAAAGTCGAGCGGGCCAGGATCGAATACCAGCCGATGCAATTCCTCTACTCCGACACAGAAGGTTTTCACTTCATGAACCAATCGACTTTTGAACAGATCACCGTTCCCGCAGCCAAGATCGGCTCCCAGAGCAAGTACCTGAAAGATGGTTTTGTCTGCAACGTTTCTTTCTATGGTGAAGAGGTCCTCGATATTGATCTGCCGGCCACCGTTGAGTTGAAAGTTGTCGAAACGTCTCCGGGCTTCAAGGGAGATACAGTTTCCGGCGGCAAACCGGCAACCCTGGAAACAGGCGCTGTTGTCCAGGTCCCGTTTTTTATTAATGTCGGCGAAGTCCTTAAAGTCGACACCAGCGAAGGCAAATACCTCGGGAGGGTATAAAATTATGTTAGATTGGGAAGTTTTAAAAAAATTAGTTAAGTTAGTCAAAGAAGAAGATATCACCGGTTTGTCGATCGAAGAAAAAGGGGTCAAATATGACGTCAGGCGCGAGGGGGGGAAAGTAACCACCACCCCGGCATCCGCTCATGTTGCCGCCTCGGAACCGGTCCCAACTGCCGCTACTCCAACAAAATCAAGCGCTACCAGCGAAGAGGATGGCCTCTCTGCCATTACTTCTCCAATGGTCGGCACTTTTTATCGCTCCCCTTCTCCGGAATCAGGTCCTTTTGTCGAAGCAGGCGACAGCATCCAGCCGGGTAAAGTGATCTGCATTATTGAAGCGATGAAGCTGTTCAACGAGATCGAAGCGGAAGTGGGAGGGAAGATCGTAAAAATACTGGTCGAGAATGGCAAACCGGTTGAGTATGGGCAGAAGCTGTTCTTGATCAAAAAAGCATGATTGATCTCCTCCTGTCGCTCCGGCCCAAACAGTGGACCAAGAATTTCTTTGTTTTTGCCGGGATCATTTTTTCGCTGGAATTCTTCCAGCTCGCTCCTTTACTAAAAGTTATTGACGCTTTTATCATTTTTTGCGCGATCTCCAGCGCTATGTATCTCATCAATGACGTCAAAGACCTGGAATTTGACAAAAAGCATCCGCTCAAGAAGCTCCGGCCCATTGCCAGCGGCAAGGTTTCAACTTCCCTCGCCATTTCATTCGCCCTACTACTTATCTTAACGGCTCTGCCAATCTCTTTCTGGTTAAATGCCTCGTTTGGCTGGGTCATTGCGGCATACATTTTACTTATGCTTTCTTACTCATTTTTTCTCAAGAATATGGTGATTTTAGATGTTTTTTCGATAGCCGCCGGCTTCGTTTTACGCGCTATTGCCGGGGTGGTAGTGATCGAGGTCATTCTTTCCCCCTGGCTGGTGATCTGCACCATCCTTTTGGCCCTGTTTATCGCCCTGGGGAAACGTCGGCACGAGCTGTTAACCCTTGACCTGGCAGGCGAGCACCGGAAAATCCTGGATGAGTATAACCCCAGGCTGCTTGACCAGCTGATCTCGGCAGTTGCCGGGTCGACCGTCATGGCCTACGCCCTTTACACCCTTTGGCCGGAAACAATCGCGAAATTTGGCACCAACAGCCTTGTCTACAGCATTCCCTTTGTTCTTTACGGGATCTTCCGCTATTTATATCTGATCTACAAGAAGGAAGAAGGGGGACAACCGGAGAGGACCTTGCTTTCCGATCCGCCTTTATTAATTGACATTGTTTTATGGATCGCCGCGCTAGCTGTTATTATTTACACTAATATCTAAAGACTACCAAAAGATCAGCCGCAGGGAAATGACCAGAAAGACCAGGCCAAACAGTTTGCGGAGCAGTTCCGGGGAGATCAGGTTCGCCCAATAAGCGCCGATCAACCCGCCAAATAAAAAACCGACACAAAGAGCTAACGCCCAGGGAAAGTTAACATGCCCATTTTTCCAATACTGCCAGGCGGCCAGCAGACCGATCGGCGGGATCATCATCGCCAGGGTCGTCCCCTGCGCCAGATGCTGGCTCAACCCAAAACCAAGGACCAGGACCGGGATCACAATGGTCGCGCCGCCAATACCTAGCAGCCCGCTGAAAATACCGGCCAAAAAGCCGGTCAGGACCAGCCAGACCCAGGTCATTTCAAGACTTCTCTCACATATTGGCTGACTAATTTACCGTCAATGCTCGGATATTTGGCGGTAATTTCTTTCATCACTTTCCCCATCTCCTTGATCGAAGCGGCCCCCAGGGCGGAAATCGTTTGGGTGACCGCCGCTTTTACTTCTTCCGCCGACATCTCTTTGGGGAGGTATTCCTGCACGACCGCCAGTTCCTTTATAGCCTTTTCCACTTCGGCCGGCCGGCCAATTTTCCTGAACTCTTCAGTCGATTCTTTCAACTCTTTAGCATATTTATTCAATATTTTAATTACTTCCGCTTCCGAGATCTCACCGCGCGCGTTGACGTATAAAACCTTGCTTTTCATCATCCGGAGAACCGCTAAACGGAACTCGTCCTTCCCTTTCATCGCTATCATCAGATCGGTATTGATCTTTTTTAATAATTCACTCTGTTCCATAATTAACCTCCCTGTTTTCCGTTCTGGCCCCAATTTTCTTTGGGAATATCTTCGATCACGACAATTACCGCTTCCGGCGGGCATTTTGTTATTTCGCAAACCTTATTGGTCAATTCATCGATCAACCTGGCTTTGGTCTCCTTATCTCGTCCGGCCCACATTTCAACCCTAACGATCGGCATAAATATCCACCCCCATGGGATTATAGCAATTTTTACCATTCATTCCGAGCGTGTTATACTTGTTTCCCATGTTTCAAGCATTAATTCTATTATTTCTTCTGTTAATTTGCCTGCCGGCCAGCGCTGACCTGGCGGACCGCTTCTCCGCTCTGACCAAGCCTCACGGCCTGAAGGTCGGAGTCGCTTTTATCGATCTAAAAAGCGGCCAGGAACTGACGATCAACGGAACGGCTGAATTTCCAACCGCCTCGGTCGGCAAGATCCCGGTCATGGCAGCCGCTTACGCGCTGGCAGAAAAGGGGGAGATAAACCTTGAAACCAAAGTCCCCTACCGGCCTCAGGACAAACTTGGCGGCTCCGGGATCCTGCAGTGGACCAAGTTCGGACGCTATTATTCTCTCCGCCGGCTGATCTCGCTGATGATAACCCGTTCCGATAATACCGCGACCAAAATG